>JAPPGB010000105.1 GCA_028821475.1 Spirochaetaceae bacterium | reverse complement strand
GCACGTACGGATCTGTGCGGGGGGCGCCGGGCAACCGGCGTCCCTACCGCGAAAGAGCGCCTCCGGCCCCCCCTCGGAGGCAAGATCCACCGTAACCCGGCCGGTCTCCAATGCGTCCCACAGCGCACTCCAGACGGCCTTCGCCTCGGCGCCGAGGCCGAAACTCTTGTCCAGCAGGAGCGCGGCGCTGCCGATCAGCGAGAACGGATTGGCCACGCCGCGCCCGGCGATGTCGGGCGCCGATCCATGGACCGCTTCGTAATAGCTCTTCTCGGGTCCCGCGCTGGCGCTGCACATCAGTCCGAGGGAGCCGACGATGCCGCCCGCCTGGTCGCTGAGAATGTCGCCCTGCATGTTGTCGAGCAGCATCACGCCGTTGAACTGGGCCGGGTTCACGGCCAGTTGGAAGGCCGCGTTGTCCACCAGGATCGACGAGTATTCGACCGCCGGGAAGCGCGGCGCCAGCTCCTCGACCACCTCTTCCCAGAGTCGCGAGGTAGCGAGGATGTTGGACTTGTGCACGACGGTGAGGTGGCAGTCGCGCGCGGCGGCCTCGGCGAATGCGACTTCCGAGACCTGTTCGATCTGCAGGCGCGAGTAGTGGCAGTCGTCGCTGGCGTAGCTTCCCTGGGTGTGTTCGCCCTCGACCTTCTCGCCGAAGTAGATGCCGCCCACCAGCTCGCGGATCATCAGGATGTCGATGCCGTCGCCGACGATGTCGGGGCGCAGCGGCGACAACCGGGCAAGGCTGCGCGGCAGCACCACCGGGCGGAAGTTGGCAAAGGTGTTGTAGCGCTGGCGCAACTCCAGGATGGCAAGCTCGGGGCGCTGATCTACCGGTATGGCGCGCATGTCGGCGAGCGCCACTCCGGCGGGGCCCTTCAGAATGGCGTCGGCGGCGTCGCACACCGCCTTCGACTCGGCGGGAAAGGCGGCGCCGTGGGCGAACCAGGCGCCGGCGCCGAACGGGGTGCGCCGATAGTCGAACCGATGGCCGAACCGGTGGGCAACCGCATCCAGTACCTTCACGGCCTCGGCGACGATCTCCGGGCCAATGCCGTCGCCTTCGAGGACGGCGATTGAAGCGTGCATGTCACGGGGCACCCTATCAACACTCGGCGCCGTATACCATCCCCGCCGCGCCGCGAGATACTATCGGATGCGTGTCGAACCAGTGCTGGCAACCGGAGCGGTATCGGCGCTGCGCATCGTACGTGCCGGAGCTGGGGCGCGGCCTGATCGAGCTGCTCGATCCGGTCCGCGGAGACCGCATCCTGGACCTGGGCTGCGGCGACGGCGAACTCACGATGGGGTTGGCCGCGCGCGGCTGCCGGGTGATCGGCGTGGACCGCAGCGCGGCGTTCGTGGCGGCGGCGCGGCGGCGCGGCGTAGCCGCGCGGGTAGTGGACGCCCGCCGTCTTGCGCAGGCCGGGCTGGCGGCGGGCAGCTTCGACGGCGTGTTCTCCAACGCGGTGCTGCACTGGATCCTGGAGCCGGCGCCGGTGATCGCCGGGGTGCGGCGCCTGCTGCGCGCCGGCGGGTGCTTCGTGGCCGAACTCGGCGGGGCCGGCAACATCGCCACCGTCCACGACGCACTGCGCGCCGCCTGCCGGCGCCGCGGACTGGATCCCGCGGTGCGCGACCCCTGGTACTTCCCGACCGCGCAATCGTACCGCGCGCTGCTCGAGGGCGGCGGATTCGCGGTGACTTCGATCCGGCTGTTCGAGCGCCCGACGCCGATTCCGGGGACGCTGGCCGAGTGGCTGGACCTGTTCGCCGGCGCGTGGCGGGCGGGTCTCGACCGCTGCACCTGGAACGAGATCGCGGCCGAGGTGTCGGCGTCCGCGGCGCCGCTGCTGCGCGATGCCGCCGACGCGTGGACGGTCGACTACGTGCGTCTGCGGGTGCGCGCCGTAGCGGTGTAGCGGCGCCGTCGCGGTGTGGTTCAGCGTCAGGGCGGGCTGGTTCTGGGCAGGGTCAGGGCGCGCCAGTGCGCGCTGCGCATGCGTGCCAGTTCCACGATCTGACCGCAGTGGTAGGCCGCATGGGCCATCGCACGCAGCAACGCCTGCAGGACGGTGTGCGGCTCGCCGCGGATAGTGATCTCGCGGTTCAGTTCGGCCGGGCTGAGCGTGGCGAGCGTTGCCTCGACGCTCTCCCAGCCGGTGGTCCACAGCGCGAGCACGGTGTCATGATCCACCACGTCGTTGCGGAATTCGGCGTCGCGGTCGCGGCTGGGCTTCTCGCCGTCGGTGGTCAGGAAGTCGGTGAACCGGGAGTGCAGGTTGCCGCCAACGTGCTTCATCAGCATGGCGACGCTGTTGGAGTGCTCGTCGGGCAGCCAGCCCAATTCCTCGGGCGGCATCTGAGCGACGGCGCGTTCGGCGAGGCGCCGATTGAGGGTGAATTCCCCGGCAATGAAGCGAATCGCATCGGCGGCGCTGCGGGCGGCCTCGTCACTCATGACAGGCCCTCATGGACGTCACTCATGGCGGCGATGCTACCGTACCCGCCGGCACGCGCCAACTGCCCGCAACCGGCAGCCCACCGGCAGCGCTCGCATGACCGCCCCTGACCGCCCCTGACAACGCATGGCCTTGCATTACCTCGCATGACAGGGGCGGTCGCGGCGCGGTATCAATGGTTGGTATGAAAAGCCGTATGCCGCGTATGCGCGGCGGCACGAGTCGATGGTCCGCCGCACCGGTTGCCGGGGTGCTGGTGCTGACGCTGCTGCTTGGCTGCGCGCCGACGGTACCGGCGCAGACGGAAACCTACCAGTCGCGCGAACACGGGTACGCCGTCGAGGCGGTGGTGACCCGGCTCGCGCACCCGTGGGCGGTGGCGTTCTTGCCAGATGGCGGGCTGCTGATCACCGAACGCCCGGGGCGCCTGCTGCGCATCGACGCCGACGGCGCGCGCACGACGGTGACCGGGCTCCCCGAGGTGGCCGCGGCGGGGCAGGGCGGCCTGCTCGACGTGATTCTCGATCCCGGTTTCGCCGCCAACCGGTTGATCTACTTCTCCTTCACGGAGCGCGCCGTCGGCGGACTGCGCACCGCCGTGGCGCGCGCCAGGCTGGAAGGAGACCGGCTGCTGGAGGTGCGGCGCATTTTCGCCATGAACCGGGCGTCTCGCGGCGGCCGCCACTTCGGCTCGCGGCTGGCCATTCTGGACGACGGCGACCTGGTGGTCGGGCTCGGCGACCGCGGCCAGCGGGAGCGGGCGCAGGATCCCGCCGACCACGCCGGATCGGTGGTGCGCATCCGGCCGGACGGCAGCCCGTCGCCGCGCACCGCGGCCACGGCGATCGCCGGCGCCGCGCCGGAAGTGTTCACCTGGGGCCACCGCAACATTCAGGGGCTGGCGATTCACCCCGAGACCGGCGCCGTCTGGGTGCACGAGCACGGTCCGCGCGGCGGCGACGAGATCAACATCCTGCGCGGCGGAGCCAACTATGGCTGGCCGGTGGTGACCTTCGGCCGCGAGTACGCGGGCCCGAGCATCGGGATCGGTACCGAGGCGCCCGGCATGGAGCCGCCACTGCTGCACTGGACGCCGTCGATCGCGCCCTCCGGGATGGCGTTCTACACCGGCGACGAGTTTCCGCACTGGCGCGGCGACCTGTTCGTGGGCGCCCTGGTGGGCCGCCACCTGCGCCGGGTCGTGCTGCGCGGCGAGGAGGCGGTCGCGCAGGAGGTGCTCCTGGACCGGCTGGCGGAGCGGGTGCGCGACGTTCGCCAAGGGCCGGACGGTGCCCTCTGGGTGCTGACCGACGAATCCGACGGCGCGCTCTACCGGATCAGCAATCCGGAGCGGTGAGCGCGGCGGCCTGCAGGGCCGCCAACACGGAGCCCAGCCGGGCAACTCGCGGGCGCGGGACGGGGCGCTACAGCCGTGCCACTACCACGGTGAGCGCGATGACCACGCCCAGTTCGGCCACGAGCAGCACGCCGAGCAGCACGCCGCGGCCGGTGGCGAGCGCGCCGCCGGAACGGGTCAGCTTGAGCAGCGGTTGGCCGAGCACGGCCACCATGTAGGCGAGCAGCGCCGCCACCACGACCAGAATGGCGATGACGATCAGGTTGATCGGCATGCAAATAGCATACTTGCTCGGCGGCGCGGAGTGAACCGTGGCGAATCCGCATGTCTCTCAGTTCTGTTTGGAGTCTTCCGCATCAGTCTCAGGAGCCGGCGGTTTCGGAGGCGGCGGGGGTCGAGGCGGTAGCGGGGCGAGTGGCCTCTCACGAGGAGGCGGAAGCGCTCGACTCTTGATTGACCGTAGTCGACGCGAACTCATGTTGCAGCAGGTCGCGAGCCTCGTTCGCGCTCCGATTATTCAGGTCATCGTCGATGACGAAGCCGACACGGCGGAACAAGTCGTCCGCCTTCACGTAGTCGCGCTCTATCTCCCTCAGTCGCAAGCCAGTCTCCTTGGCGTCGATCTCATAGCCTTCGATCTCAGTCCAGAGATCTCGGTACTGGTGCTCGATGTCGTCGGCGTACTCGCAGATCCTGCGCACGGCCGCGAGCTTCTCCGCGTAGTTCGACAGCAAGAGCCACACCGACAACACGGCTATGCCCAGGCCGGCGATCACCGCAACGAATGAGTGTGGAATCTTGTCAATCAAGACGGTCAGAACACCTGCTGCCAGAACCGCGTGTGCTATCAGCACGTAGCGGCATCCGCGGGCCATGTCCGATGCTTTCCGATTGAAGTACCGGGAATACCTGACCGCGTCGTGAAGTTCGCTCCACACACGCATGCGAGTAATGTCGGGTACCGGTACACGATCCACTTGATCGGCGGCACTCATGGCTGTTCGCCGAATGTCACACCAAACCGTGATTCCGTCAACCCTCGCGTGGTCGGCGTGGTCGGTCGCCGATGGGCGTCCGTGGCGCGTCGCACACCGTAGGAAGCATGGGTCCGGTAGCGGCCCCTAATAGGCACGCGCGATAACGGCGGCGGGTGCGCCGGCATCGCCGGTAAGGATGCAGGGGCCGGTGTCGCCGGCGTCCGGGATGCAGCGCAGGCTCAGCTTGAGCCTGCCGAACAGCTCCCGGTAGGCGGGACTCTGGTCGGCTGCGGCAGACACCGGTGCGATCGCGAAGCCGGCCGACTCGTCGTCGCGGAAATACTCCTCCAGCTCCGCCAGCCCGGACACGCGGCGGGTGTGGTCGGCCAGGAAGCGCCGCGCGCGCTGCAGGAGCCCGTCCTGCATCTCCGCCAGCAACGCCGGCGCCCCGGCGGCCAGTTGCTCGTGGGCGACGGCGGCGCGTTCGCGCGGCGGGCGGTCGCGGCGGGCCACGGAAACGGTGCCGGCGGCGAGGTCGCGCGGCCCCACCTCGATGCGCAGCGGTACGCCGCGCTTGACGTGGTGCCAGTTCTTTTCGCCGCCGCGCAGGTCGCGGTCGTCGACGGTGACGCGCAGCGCCTCGTCGGCGTAGCGCGCGTCGCGCAGCCGCCGTTCCAGGCCGCGGCAGAATTCGAGCACCGCGGTGCGTTGCGCGTCGTCCTTGTAGATGGGCAGGATGACCGCGTGCTGCGGGGCGAGGCGCGGCGGCAGCAGCGCGCCGTCGTCGTCGCCGTGCGTCATGATCAGCCCACCCACCAGGCGCGTCGACACGCCCCAGGAGGTGGTCCAGGCATGGGCGAGCGCGCCGTCCCGGTCGCTGAACGTGATGTTGCATGCGCGCGCGAAGTTCTGTCCCAGGAAATGCGAGGTGCCGGCCTGCAGCGCCTTGCGGTCCTGCATCATCGCTTCGATGGTGTAGGTGTTCTCGGCGCCGGGAAAGCGCTCGCCCGCGCTCTTTTCGCCGCGCACCACCGGCATCGCCATGTGGTTCTCCGCAAAGTCGGCGTACACGCCGAGCATGCGCAGCGTCTCCTCGTGTGCCTCCTCGGCGGTGGCGTGCACGGTGTGACCCTCCTGCCACAGAAACTCCGCCGTACGCAGGAACAGGCGCGGGCGCAACTCCCAGCGCACCACGTTGGCCCATTGGTTGATCAGGATCGGCAGGTCCCGGTAGGACTGCACCCATTTGGAGTACATCTCGCCGATGATGGTTTCGCTGGTGGGACGCACCACGTACGGCTCGTCCAGCTTGCCGGCCGGTACCAGCCGGCCATCCTCGCCCGCCTCCAGCCGGTGGTGGGTGACCACCGCGCACTCCTTGGCGAAGCCCTCCACGTGTTGCGCCTCGCGCTCCAGGTAGCGCAGCGGAATGAACAGCGGAAAGTAGGCGTTGCTGTGGCCGGTGGCCTTGAACATGCCGTCGAGCGCACGCTGCATGTTCTCCCACAGCGCGTAGCCCCACGGCTTGATTACCATGCAGCCGCGCACCGGAGACAGCTCGGCCAGGTCGGCGGCCCGCACCACCTGCTGGTACCACTCGGGGTAGTTTTGGGCGCGGGTCGGGGATATGGCGGTTCGGGTTGCTGCCTTGCTCATGGCTGGCGCAAAGTTAGCGACTGGACGGCGGAAGCACAAGGCGCGCGCGCCGCCCTGCGCACCGGCCGGCGGCCGGCACCGGGGCGGACGGTCAGCGCAGCCACACGTGCAGGGTGGAGCCGGCGGTGAGCGGCGACCCGGGGGCGGGATCCTGGCGGGTCACGTAACCGGAGCCGTGCAGCGCGACCTTCATGTCCGATAGCTCGAACAGCGGCAGCAGGCGGCGCAGCGGCAGTCCGGTGAGGTCGGGAATCGCATCCCGAACGGTGAGGTGCGGGGTGGCGGACACCACGATGTGGGCGGGATGCGGCAGCGCGTCCGCGTCGTCCGGCGGCATGCGGTAGTAGGTGGTGAGGAAGCCGGCCACCTTCTTGAGCAGCGGCGCGGCGATCAGGCCGCCGTAGCGTTGCGCGCCCTTCGGGTGCTGAATGACGACGTAGGCGAGGAAGCGCGGGTCGCCGGCGGGCAGAATGCCGAGGATCGACGCGATCAGGTGCTCGTCGGAGTAGGCGCCGGAGGCGGGATCGAACACCTGCGCGGTGCCGGTCTTGGTGGCGATGCGATAGCCCTTGAGCTGGGCCAGGCGGCCGGTGCCCTTGGTAGCCACCGTCTCCATCATGGCGAGCACCCGTTCCGCGACCTCCGGGTCGATCACGCGGCGCACCGGATCGGGGGCGAACGGCTTTACCACCGTGCCGTCGGCGGCGACCACCTCGCGTACCAGGAGCGGGCGCAGCATGACGCCGCCGTTGGCAAACGCGGACGCGGCCTGCATTACCTGCAGCGCGGTCACCGAGATCTCCTGACCGATCGCGAGGGTCGGCTTGGTGCGCAACGACCACTCGGCGGGGTCGCGCAGAATGCCTGGGCTCTCGCCCGGGAACGGCGACCCGGTGGACTCGCCGAAGCCGAACGTGCGCAGCATGTGGTGAAAGGTGTCGGCATCGATCCGGTCCGATGCGTGCGCGGTGCCCGCGTTGCTGGAGTAGCGCAGGATGTTCTCGGCATCCAGATCGCCGTACACGCCGAGGTCGCCGATGCGGATGGTGCCGCCGCCCGGGAGCGTGCGCCGGTAGTAGCCGGGACTCGGGAAGGTCATGGACGGGGTGATGGCCCCGCTCTGCAGCAGGCTCGCCATGGTGAAGATCTTGAACACCGAGCCCGGCTCGTAGGGCATCGTGGCGATGGCATTGCGCCAGCGTTCCTTCGGCACCTCGGCGTAGGCATTCGGATCGAACGAAGGCTGCGCGGCGTAGGCGAGGATCTCGCCGGAATCGGCCGCCGCCACCACGATGTACACGGCATCGGCGTCGTGCTCCGCGCGGGCGTCGGCGGCAAGTTGCTCCATGCCGTGCTGAACATTGACGTCCAGGGTGAGGAACACCTGGTTGCCGAACACCTCGGCGCCGGCGGGGGCGATGGTATCGGGCGCGAGCACGTGGTTGAACGTGTTCTCCATGCCCTCCAGCCCCACGTTGTCCACCCCGACGAAGCCCAGTACGTGGGCGGACAGCTCTCCCTCGGGGTAGAAGCGCGCCTGTTCCGCCTGCAGGTCGATGCCGCGCAGGTCGCCGCGCTCGCGCGCCGCGCGGATCGCCGCCGACCGGTCGGGCGCAATGTGGCGCTTCACGTACACGAAGCCGTCGCTGTCGAACAGGCGCCGCACCTCCTGCGCGTTCAGGTCCAGGATGCCGGCGAGCAGCTCCGCCGACCCGGACGGGTCGGTTACCGCCGGCGCCCAGGCGGTGACCGAGTCGCGCTCGATGGTGATCGCGAGCACGCGTCCGTTGCGGTCCAGGATCGGACCGCGCTCCGCGTCCGGAAGGCGCACCACCGGATCGCCGGACGGATGGCCGTCGACGATCATGAACGTGGCGTAGCGGACAATCAGCGCCGCCATGCAGAGCACGAGAAACGACACGAACAGAATCAGGCGCCGGGCGGTCAGATCTCGTCCGGCCGCCTCCGGCGACGGCATGTCCGCGGCAGTGCTCACGTAAGGTATATCGGCTGCCGGGCGCGCGCCGTTGACAGGCGCGGTCCGCCGTGCTAGCCTTGATAACCTATGTGTATTCATAATGAGTCGATAGACGGCTCCGGTTCTTTGGTGGCAAAGAAATCGATTCGGTTCCTGGTCGGCGCCCTGGCGTTGGCGCTGGCGGCTCCGTTCGCGGCAGCCGAGGCGGCCCAGGAGGAGGGCGATGCCTGCAACGGCATCTCGCGTGAGCTCGTGTTCGCCGGGCTGGATTGGGGCAGCGCGCAGTTGCACAACCATATCGCCGGGCAGATTCTGCAGGCCGGCTTCGGCTGCTCGTACACCGACATTCCCGGTTCCACCATTCCGATGGTGCAGGGCTTGGTGCGCGGCGACATCGACATCAACATGGAGATCTGGTTCAACACCGCTCCCGACATGTACCACGAAGCCACGGCCAGCGGTGAGGTGCTCGATCTGGGCCTGAACATGGAGGCCGCCGAGATGTCGTTCCTGGTGCCGCGCTACGTGATCGAGGGGGACTCCGAACGCGGCATCGCGCCGATGGCGCCGGACTTGAAGTCGGTGGCCGATCTGCCGAAGTACGCACAGTTGTTCCAGGATCCCGAGCAGCCCGACATGGGGCGCTACTACAACTGCATCATCGGCTGGCAGTGCGAGTTGACCAACAACAAGAAGATGGCCGCCTATGGCCTCGAAGAGCACTTCACCAACTTCCGCCCCGGTGCGGCGCCGGCCCTGGACGCGTCGATGGCGGCCGCATACGAGAAGGGCGAAGCGTGGCTCGGCTACTACTGGGGACCCACCCCGCTGCTGGGCACCTACATAATGGTCCCGCTTGAGGAACCGGCCTGGACGCAGGAGTGCTGGGACGGCGACCGCGGCTGCGCGTTTCCTCCATCGATCGTCAACGTCGCGGTAAGCAAGGTTTTTTCCGACGCTGCTTCGGAAGAGATGATCGAGTTGCTGCGCGCGTACGAGGTCGACCAGATGATGGTCAGTGCGTACCTGGCGAAGCAGAGTGAGATGGATGCGGAGTGGGCCGACGTCGCGCGCGAGTTCCTGCGCAACGAAACCGTGTGGACCGCCTGGGTGTCCGACGAGGTCGCCGGCCGCGTACAGGCGGCACTCGACGGTTAGGCTGGCGCGCGCGGGCGGTATCATGTCGCCCGGCGAGCGAAGACGCGGGGGTACCGGTAGCGGTGCCCCCGCACCGTTCGATCCGTTATCGTCCCGGTTCTCAAGGACGAGGGACGGCAATTCATGAATAGTTGGTTGCAGGAATGTGCGGGTAGCTTCGGGCGGGTCCTGACGGCATTCCCGGAAGGGTGCCAAATACCGATCCGGCAGTGGACCAACGACGGCCTGAAGTTCCTGGTGCAGAACTTCGGCTCCGCGTTCGATACCCTGAACAGCCTGATGCTGGTGGTGCTCCGCCAGGTAGAGACTTCCCTGGTGAGGTTGCCCTGGTGGATCGTGATAACCATCATCTGCCTGGTTGCGTGGCGTGCGTCGCGCAACCGCACGCTGGCGCTCGCCCTGGCCGGGGCCCTGGTGTTCATCGGCATGATGGACCTGTGGGAGGAGACCATGCGGACGCTGGCGATCCTGTTCATCGCCACTTCCATCACCGTGGCGGCCGGCGTCCCGGTCGGCATTCTGATGGGCACCAACCGGTACGTGCGCGCGGTGATCAACCCGATACTCGACGCGATGCAGACCGTGCCGCCGTTCGTCTACCTGATACCGTTCATATTCTTCTTCGGTCTCGGCAACGTGGCGGCGATCTTCGCCATCTTCGTGTACGCCGTGCCGCCGATCGTGCGTCTGACCGACCTCGGCATCCGCCTGGTGGACAGTGCTACCGTGGAAGCGGCCGACGCATTCGGCGCCACCGGACGGCAGATTCTGTGGGGCGTACGCATTCCGCTGGCGATGCCCAATATCATGGCCGGGGTCAATCAGACCATCATGATGGCGCTGGCGATGGTGGTGATCGCTTCGATGATCGGGGCGCGCGGCCTCGGTCAGCAGGTGTTGCGGGGATTGAACAACGCCGACGTGGGGATGGGCCTGGAGGCGGGACTCGCCATTCTGGCGTTGGCGATCATCTTCGATCGCATCACGGCCGCGTTCGGCGTCCGGCTCGACCCGACGAAGACGGTGCGTGCCTGATGCGGGCGCGGGGAGGCAGGTGATGAGTACCGAGAGCGTCAACGGCGGCGACTCGGCCCGCGTTGCGGTTCCGGCCGCAACCGGGGACGATTCCCGAGCCGACGACATCGAAGTCCGAGAGCTGTACAAGATATTCGGTCCCCGGCCGGCGGAGGTGCTGGCGCGCGTGCAGGCCGGCGAGGGCAAGGACGAGATTCTCGCCGACACCGGCCACACGGTCGGCCTGCACGACGTGAACCTGCACGTCAGGGGCGCGGAGACGTTCGTGGTCATGGGACTGTCGGGCAGCGGCAAGTCCACCTTCGTACGCTGCGTGAACCGGCTCATCGAGCCCACGGCCGGGCAGGTGCTGATCGGCGGCGTCGACGTGGTCGGGATGGCGGCGGCCGATGTCAAGGCGCTGCGCCGCACCAGGATGAGCATGGTGTTTCAGCGCTTCGGCCTGCTGCCGCACCGCAACGTCCTGCGCAACGTGGCGTACGGGCTGAGCGTGCAGGGGGTGGCCAGGGAGGAGCGCTGGGAACGTGCCCGTCAGTGGATCGACGTGGTCGGCCTGAAGGGCTACGAACAGATGCGTCCGAGCCAGTTGTCGGGCGGCATGCAGCAGCGGGTCGGGCTGGCGCGGGCGTTGTGCACCGATCCCGAGATCCTGCTGATGGACGAACCGTTCAGCGCGCTCGACCCGCTGATCCGGCGCGACATGCAGGACGAGTTGGTTCGCCTGCAGCGCGACCTGCACAAGACGATCGTGTTCATTACCCACGATCTGGACGAGGCCCTGCAACTCGGCGACCGCATCGCGATCCTCAAGGATGGCCGGGTAATCCAGGTCGGCACCCCGGAGGAGATCATTACCGCCCCCGCCGACGCGTACATCGAGGACTTTGTCCGGGACGTGAACCGTTCGCGCGTGCTGAGCGCCGGCGTGGCGATGGATCCGGTGACGTCGCTGCCGCTTGCTACCCACCCCCGCAGCGCCAAGGCGGCCTTGGAGCACGACCGGCGGCGGGTAGGGTTCGTGACCGACGATGACAACCAGTACCGCGGAATGGTGCTGCTCGGCGACGTATCCGCCGCGGTGCGGCGCGGAGACCGCGACCTCGGCGAGGTGATTCGCGACGACACCCCCACCGCGCGCGCCGAGCAGTCTCTCGACGAGTTGCTCGGCGTGGCCGCGGACAACCGGTTGCCGATCCCGGTGCTCGGTGAGGACGAGCGTCTGCTCGGAGTCCTGACGCCGCGCGCCACGCTGTCGGCGCTGGCCGGCGACGCCAATTCCGCCGCGTCCAACGGGCAGGCAGGCGAGGAATCGGGCCAATAGGCTGCCATGTGCGGCGGAGAGTAGCGGCATGCCGGGCGAGCACCGGGGGTACTCGCCCGGCCTTCCCAGCGGCGGGCTGCGCGTTTACTCTGTGACCGTGCGAAACAAAGGAGCATGGCGCCGGACCGTGGCGGCCGTTGCCATCGTGCTGGCGCTGGTGGGCGTGCGCGGATGGGCGCAGACGGCGGCCGGCGGGCCGGGTCTGGAACAACTGGTACGGGAAGCGATGGCCCGCGACACGACCCTGCAGCAGCGGCAGCTTGCGGTGCGCAGAAGCCAGATAGGAGTGGCAATGACGGCGGCCGGCCGGGGTTTTGCTCTCGCCCTGCGCCTGTCCGATCCCGAGGGATCGGACAGGCTGGTCGGGGTGACCGTCAACGAAGCCGACGGGGCCGAATTCAGGTTCGGCGTCGCCGCCGGCGTGACCGCCGATCTGCCGCACCCGTTCGGCGAGTTGTCCACGACCGCGACCCTCACCGGTCCGGCGGATGAGGATCCCGACGGCAACACGCCGGAGTGGGAGCTCGGACCGGTGAAGTTGGAACTGTCGAGCGGCGTGGAGCAGTCCCTCGGGCCGCTGTTCGGGCTCGACGCCACCGATGCCGACGACCTGGAGGCCGCCCATGCCGTGGTGTCCGCGGAACGCGCGGTGCGGCAGCGGACGCGTGCGGTCGCCGGCGAGATCGTCGACCGGATCATGTCCATCATCGAGGCTGAGAAGGCCCAGCGGCGGGCGGTGTTCGAGTTGGAAGAGCTGGAGGCGGAGGTGGTGCGCCGCCGCGAGGTGTTCGAGGAGAACGAGGACAGCCACAGCTTCCAGTCCCTGTTGTTCGAGGTGGAGCAGGAGCGGCGCGGGCTCGAGAGGACCCGGCTCCTGCTGCGCGAGGAGCGCGCCGCCCTCGAAGAGCAGACCGGGGCCTCGCACTTCGGCGCACTGTCCGAGGCGCCGCTCACGCCGCCGTTCGAAGAGCAGGTCGAACGTGCGCCGGGCGTCGTGGATGCAACCGTGGAGTTGCGCGCGAGCGAGCACCGCATTCGCGAGGACGGCAACCAGCAGTGGCCGGAAGTGACCTTCGGCGCCGACTACGACTGGAACAAGGTCGTGTTTTCCGCCGGGGTGGGCTTCAACCTGATCGTGCCAATTGTCGACGGCGGCCTGCGCCGGCTGCGGCAGGAGCAACTCGCCAACGCACGCGCCGCCGCGCAACTCTCCGGTACGGCCGCGCGCCGCGAGTTTGCCGATGCCGTGCGGCAGGCGGAGCGGGACATCCGCGACCTCGAGTACGCGACGTGGGATCTGCGTGAACGCACGCGCCTCGCCGCCCTCAAGGTCGAAGAGAGTGGCGAATCGCTGGCTGCCGGCGTAATTACCGAGGCGGCCCTGGCGCGGGTGACCGTGGAGCACGATTTGCTGGCGTTCGATGCGCAACTCCTGCGCGGGCGGCGCTGGAAGCTGGCGCTGGCGCTCGGCGCGCTGACCGATGCCGACCCGCTCGCCACCCTGGCGGTCGCACCATAGCGCCGGTGGTGGCCGCGCAAGGCGCAAAGCGGTAGACTGGAGGGTGAGATGACGGTTCTACTGGCGGTTGGCCTGATGGTGCTGTGCGCCGCGTTCCTGGGACTGCGTGTCCTGTTCGGCAAGGACGAAGAGGTGCGCAAGCCCGGCTGCTCCAATGCCAACGCCTTCATGGACGACCAGGAGGCGTGTCCCATTTGCGGCGTGACCGCGGGCGAGGCGTGCGAGAGCGAGCCCGCCGCCGCACCGCGAAACGTCGGCAGCGCCGGCCGGTCGGGCATCGCGGCGGACTGACACCCCGCACCCGGCAGGCCGTTACCGGCGCTACAGGCCGGGTGCGATTTCGGTTTCCTTCAGGATCACGTCGTGGGCGCCGCCCTCGCGCAGGCTGGTGGCGGACACCACGGTGAGCCGGGCGGTGCGGTGCAGGCTTTCGATGTCGGCGGCCCCGCAATTGCACATGGTGCTCCTGAGCTTGTCCAACGTCTGGCTCAGATTGTCGCGCAACTCGCCGGCGTACGGCACGTAGCCGTCGACTCCCTCTTCGAAGGCCAGCCCGCCGGCTGCGAGGGGCCCCTCGTAGCGCTGCCAGTTGCGCGCCCGGTTGGTGCCCTCGCCCCAGTACTCCTTGACGAAGTTGGTGCCCATGCGAATCCGCGGAGCGGGACTCTCGTCGAAACGGGCGAAGTAGCGGCCCATCATCACGAAGTCCGCACCCATCGCCAGCGCCAGCGTGATGTGGTAGTCGTGGAAGATGCCGCCGTCGGCGCAGATCGGCACGTACTCGCCGGTCTCCTCCAGCCACTCGCGGCGCGCATCCGCCACGTCCAGGACCGCGCTCGCCTGGCCGCGTCCGATGCCCTTCTGCTCACGGGTAATGCAGATGGAGCCGGGCCCCACGCCGACCTTCACGAAGTCGGCGCCGGCGGCGGCCAGGTAGCGGAAGCCCTCGCGGTCGGCGACGTTGCCGGTGCCCACGCGCACGCCGTCGCCGCAGTGCTCCCGCACCCAGGCCAGGCAGTCGGCCTGGAACTCGCTGAAGCCGTCGGACGAGTCGATGCACAGCACGTCGGCGCCCGCGTCGATCAGTGCCGGCACCCGGTCCGGGTAGTCGTGGGTGTTGACTCCGGCACCCACCATGAGGCGCTTCTCGTCGTCGATCAGCTCGTCCGGGTTCTCCTTGTGCTGCTCGTAGTCCTTGCGAAACACCAGGTAGCGCAGGTGCCGGCGGTCGTCGATCACCGGCAGGCAATTCAACCGGTGCTCCCAGATCAGGTTGTTGGCCTCGCTCAGGGTGATGCCGTCGCGTCCGTACACGAGGTCGTCGAACGGCGTCATCAGGTTGGTTACCGGGGCGTCCGGATCCACGTGGCCGATCCGGTAGTCGCGCCCGGTCAGGATGCCGAGCAAGCGCCCGTCGGAGGTGCCGTTGTCGGTGACCGCGGTGGTGGTGTGGCCGGTGCGGCGGCGCAGCTCCAACAGGTCGCGCACGGTGGCGCGCGGTCCCAGGTTGGTGTCGCTGACCACGAAGCCCGCCTTGAACTTCTTGACCCGCCCGACCATCTCCGCCTGCGCGGCGATCGGCTGCGAGGTGAATATGAACGCCAGCCCGCCGCTGCGCGCCAGCGCCACGGCCATGGTGTCGTCGGACACCGACTGCATCATGGCCGATACCATCGGCACGTTCAGGTGCAGTTGCGGCTCACCGGGCGGCCGGTAGCGGGTGAGCGGTGCGCGCAGGTCGACGTTCGCGGGAACGCAGTCGCGGCGGGTCAAGTTGGGCAGCAGCAGGTACTCGCTGAAGGTGCGCGACGTTTCGGGGACTATCGTGGCCATGGCGGCCTCCTTGGCGGTTTCGGGTTGCTGTGGGTCGCGGGCGCGGACGGGCGGGTGACCGGGACGCGGGGAGGGCGCGCGGCGGCGGCTTGCAGGCCGTGGCCGGCCCGCCCCCGCGCCGGCGGCGTGGGTCAGACTGAGACGGCAGCACCCTGCGGCGCACGCAGCGCGCCGGTGAGCATCCGCTCGGTCGTATCCCAACTGATGCACTCGTCGGTAATCGAGACGCCGTAGCGCAACTCGCGCGGATCGTCGGTCAGGTCCTGACGGCCCTCGTACAGGTTGCTCTCCAGCATGACGCCGACAATCGGGCTGCGCGCGCACGCGGCGCGCTGGCTGATTACGCTGTTCCAGGCGGTTTCCTGGTTTTCGTGTTTCTTGCCGGAGTTGTCGTGGCTGCAGTCGACCATCAGCACCGGCTCCAGGCCCGACCGCTCCAACAGCCGGGCAGAGTCGTTCACGCTCTGCGCGCCGTAATTCGTTCCCGAGCGGCCGCCGCGCAGGATCACGTGGCCGGCCGGGTTGCCCTGGGTGCTGACCACGCCGATGCGGCCATCCTGGTCCACGCCGAGGAATCGGTGCCGGCTGCGGGCGGAGGTGATGGCGTCGATGGCGATCTGCAGGTTGCCGTCGGTGCTGTTCTTGTATCCGACCGGCATCGACAGGCCGCTGGCCATTTCGCGATGCGTCTGCGACTCGGTGGTGCGCGCGCCGATGGCCGCCCACGACACCAGGTCGGCGATATACTGGGGCACGATCGGATCGAGCATCTCGGTCGCGGTGGGCACGCCGCACTCGTTGATCGACAGGAGAATGCGGCGTGCGACGTGCAGCCCCTCGGGGATGCGCGACGAATAATCCAGGCGCGGGTCGATGATCATGCCGCGCCAGCCGATCGTGGTGCGCGGCTTCTCGAAGTACACCCGCATGACGACGTAGAACTCGTCGCGCACCGCCTCGGCCAGCTCCGCCAGCCGCCGCGCGTACTCCAGGGCTGCGCGCTCGTCGTGGATCGAGCAGGGACCCACGATGACCAGCAGGCGCGGATCACGGCGCGCCAGGATGTCGGAAATCGTGGCCCGAGCGCGCACGACGTTGTCGCTGGCGGCGGCCGACATCGGCAACTCCCGCTTGAGGGCGCGCGGCGTTATGAGCGGTTCGATGGCGTTGACATTCAGGTCGGAGGTGCGTTGCATGCGGGCTGGCTGGTGCGGTGACCATAGCGCACGCACCGCCCGCGGCGCAACCCGTGGATGGCAGGCGGCTCAGGGGCTCGGGTCGATCGACTCGAGACCGCAGAACGGGCGCAGCGCCTCGGGTACCGTGACGCCGCCGTCGGCGCGCTGACAGCACTCCAGCAGCGCCGGCAGCAGCCGGCTGGTGGCCAGCCCCGAGGCGTTCAGGGTGTGCACCAGCGCGGTTCCGGAAGCGCCGCGCATGCGGATGCGGCCGCGCCGCGACTGGTAGTCGCGCGTGTTGGAGGCGGAGCTGACTTCCTCGTAGCTGGCCATGCTCGGGATCCATACCTCGATGTCGCAGGTCTTGGCGGCCGCCGCGCTGCAGTCGCCGGCGGCGAGCTGCGAAACCTGGTAGTGCAGGCCGAGGCCGCGCACCAGCGACTCGGCGTGATCCACCATGCCGCGCAGCGCGGCGTCGGACTGATCCGGCGCGACGTACTGAAACAGCTCCACCTTGTGGAACTGGTGGCCGCGAATGGTGCCGCGGTCGTGGCTGCGGTAGCTGCCCGCCTCGCGCCGGTAGCAGGGGGTGAACGCGCAGTATTTGCGCGGCAGCGTGTCGGCCGCGATGATCTCGTCCCGGTGGATTGCGGCGAGGGCGGTTTCCGAGGTGGGGATCAGGATCTGCCCGTCGACCCCGTCCGCGGCGGCGGCGCGGCTGCCGGTGCCGCCGGGGGCGTTGTCCTGGCCGGCGGCGAGCCGGTACACGTCCTGGCCGAACTTCGGGAACTGGCCGGAGATGTAGCCGCATTGCGCGTTGACGATGTGCGGCAGCAGCATCAGTTCGTAGCCGGCGGCGACGTTGCGGCTTACGCAGTAGTTGATCAACGCCATCTCCAGCAGGGCGCCGGCGCCGCGGTAGATCCAGAACCCGCTGCCGGCCACCTTGGCGCCGCGTTCGAAGTCGATCAGGCCGAGGCTGTCGGCAAGCGTCAGGTGGTCGCGCGGGGCGAAGTCGAAGGACGGCTTCTTTCCCCACGCGTGCAGCACACGGTTGTTTTCCTTGCCGCCGCCGGCCACGTCGTCGTCCGGGACGTTGGGAAGCTGCTCCAGAAAGTCGCGTATGCGCCGCTCCAGACCGGATCGGTCTTCATCCAGGCGCTTGATGCGCTGCCCAACGCCGCGCATTTCCTCGAACAGCGGCTGGACGTCCTCTCCGCGTTGCTTGCGGCGCGGGATCTGGCTCGAGACTTCGTTGCGCCGAGCGCGCAGCCGGTCCGTTTCCGTGATCAGGTCACGGCGTTGGTCGTCCCACTCCAGTACCTCGCGAAACTCGGTGCGCGGTCCGCGCTTGGCCAACGCCGCGGCGGCGCGGTCCGGATCGGCGCGAATCCAGTTTATGTCGATCATCGGCGCCCGAAACGTAACACAAGCGGCCGGTTCGCGTCGCCTACGGGATTCCGTCACCGCCGCCCGGTTGCGGGTGCTGCCGCAGTTGTGCCTCGACCGAGGCGAGTCGGTTACGCCAGCCGCGGGGCAGCTCGATCGTACCGTGCAGGCGCAGCCCGGAGGCCAGTCCGCGAAGCAGGGCGCGCCGCTCGCCGGGGTTGGCAACGTGCTGCTTCGCCAAGCCGCGGATCTCGCCGAGGACAGCCATGAATTCCTCCAGGTCCGGGGTGCCGGCAAGCAGGTCGGCAAGGTCGCGGCGCAGCCGGCCGGCCGCGGCGGGGGCGGCGTTGCTGGTGCTGATGCTGATGCGCAGGTGGCCGCAGGTGACCAGGGCGGCCATCGCCAGCGTCGAGTACTGCGGGAGGTCATAGGTGTTGATCGGTATGCGACTGCGTTGCGCCGCGGTGAACACCCGTTCGCACAGGACAGGATCGGAGCGTTCGGTGTTGATGATCAGGCAAGCGCCGCGCAGGTCGTCGGAACGGTAGCGCCGCTGCCGCCAATCGACGCGACCGGCGGCCTGCAGATCGGCCAAACCGGCGCACAACTCCGGCGCTACGAGCAGCACGCGAGCACGGGCATCGAGCAGGCGCAGCGTCTTGTCGAGTGCCTCGGCGCCGCCGCCGATCACCAGGCAGCGCCGGCCCGCGACGTTGAGGCCGACCTGGAAGTGGGGGTTGAACTGCGCGCCCTCAGGCGTACCAATGGAAGCCAATGCCTGCCATCATAGTGCGGGCCGGCTCTGGGTAGAACCCTGGCCAACAACAAGGATCGAACATGCCACAAACCGTACCGTACGACGCCATCAAGCCCGCCTCCACGTGCCGCCATGACCTGATCGCCCTCGGCGAGGTGATGCTGCGTTTCGACCCGCGCGACGTGCCCACCGCGCGCATGCGCGACAACATCCGCGTCTCCCAGGGCGGCGGCGAGACCAACGTGGCGTGCGGCGCCGCCTACACGTTCGGACTGCGCGCCGGCGTGCTCACCGCGCTGGTCGACGACCCGGTGGGCGAGAACATCCGCAACCAGTTGCGCGAGGCGGGCGTGGACGTGAGCAACGTCCGCTGGTGGAACACCGGCAGCGACGGCGGCGCCTGGTCCACCGACCAGAAGGGCACGCTGCACAACGGCATCAGCTTCACCACCGCGGGCCGCGGCGTGCTGCCGTCGGAGACCGTCTACTACCGCGCCAACACGCCGGCGGCGCGCATGAAGCCGGGCGACTTCGACTTCGAGCGCCTGTTCGCCGAGGAAGGAACGAGGGTGTTCAGCACCGGCGGCATCCTGACCCTGATCGGCAGCGAGACCGCCGACCTGGCGATCGAGGCCGCGAGCGCGGCACAGGCAAACGGCACGTTCGTGGCGGCCGACCTCAACTACCGCTCCAAGGTGGAGCCGAACAAGGAACGCGCGCGCGCCATCAACCAGCGGCTGGCGCCCTACCTGAGCATGCTGGTGGGCAACGACTCCGACCTGTACGACGCGTTCGGATACGACACCGCCGAGCCGGAACGCGACACGTTCGAGGACTGGCTGTCCGTGTATCGGGACACGATTGTCAAGGTGGCGCGCGATTTTCCCAACCTGTCGCTGGTGGGCACGCAGTGGCGCGGCGCCCACGACGCCGACGAGATAAGCTGGGGCGCGGTGCTGTACGACTGCCGCGCCGACACCTGGTATGCCGCGCCGGTGCGCGAGCACGTGCACATTACCGACCGCACCGGCGGCGGCGACTCGTTCGCCTGCGGCGTGCTGGCGGCGCTGATGAACGGGCACTCGCTGGACACGGCGGTAAACTGGGGCGCCGCGCACGGCATCCTGGTGCAGGAGACGCCCGGCGACATCACCATGATCAATGAGCGCGCGGTGGTGGCCGAGGTGAAGCGCGCCGCGGCCGGCGGCGGCGTGAAGGCGGCACGCTGAGGCTGGCCGGGCGGCGGCGGGAGCGGCGCGCATGCGCTATCGGACCCTGGGCAGGACCGGACTGCGGGTCAGCGAGCTGGCGATGGGCGGCGCTTTCATCACCAGGCGGGCCGCCGCCCGTGCGGACGGCATCGCGGCCGTGCGGCGCGCCCTGGAGCTGGGCCTGAACTACGTGGACACGGCCGCCGGCTACTCCGACAGCGAGGAGGTGCTCGGGCTGGCACTCGACGGCGCGCGTCAACCCTACACCCTGTCCACCAAGCTGGGCGGGCGCCCGGAGCCGTTCGATGCCCGCGACCGCGACCTGCTGCGCCGCTCCGTGGACGAGAGCCTGCGGCTGCTGAAGCGCGACACGCTCGACATCCTGATGATCCACGAGCCCGACCGCCCGGGCCAATACGACTGGTTCAGCGACTGGGAGCGGTTTTACGGCCCGGTGATCGACCTGCTCGCCGACCTGCGCCGCGAAGGGGTGATCCGCTTCACCGGCATCGGCGGCACCACCGCCTACGTCATGGCCGACATCATCGCCAGCGGGCAGTTCGACGTGCTGCTGACCGCGTTCAACTACAGCCTGCTGTGGCAGGAGGCGCTGCACGCCGTGCTGCCGGCGGCGAAGCGGCACGACATGGGCGTCGTGGCCGGCTCGCCCCTGCAGCAGGGCGCCCTGGCGCGCGTGTACCGGGACGAGGTGGAGCATGGCGCGCGCTGGCTGTCGCCTCCGCGGCGTGCCCAGTACCGCGCGCTGTACGCGTTCGTGGACGAACTGGGCATCGGCCTGCCGGAGCTGGCGTTGCGCTTCGTGCTGTCCAACCCCGACATATCGTGCACCCTGACCGGCGCGCGCTCGGTGGCCGAGGTGGAGATGAACGTGGCGGCGGCCGAGCGCGGCCCGCTGCCGGACGACGTGCTGGCGCGCATCGCCGAGATCGCCGCCATGGTGCCGTTCCGCCCTTTCGACGAGCCGTTCGTGCTGCCGTTCGTCCGCGACTACCGCGGTCCGGCCCACGCCGGCGACGTTGCTCCCACGCGGGTGATCGCCGACCTGCGCGCCCGCTTGGCGGCCCATGGTGGAACCCGGCGTCGCACCGAGAGCGGCGAAGCGTCCGGACAGCAAGGCGCGACGAACGAGCACATCGGGAATGTGTGAGCGAGGAGCAGCGCAGCCAGCCGGGATGCCGCGCCGCTCGAATGCAGCCGGAGTTTCGCCACGGGCTGCTCAATCCCGCGCCGAGGTGCGCTGACGCGGCCGGCAGCGCCGTGCCGGGGCGACAGGCGCACCGCCGCCAGCGGGCCGCCGCATGCTCCATCTGCCGCGGCGTGCGGGCGCACACCAGCAGCGCACGTCCGGGTGGCTCGCCACAAGGCGACCCGTACCGGCAGCCCGTCGCGAGCACGGGCCGCTATTCGCGGCTCAGAACCCGCAGGAGCGACCGGAACCGCGGGATGCGGTGGAAGGTGGTGAAGTTGGCGTCGTGGGCGCGGTGGGCGCCACCGTGGTCGTCGTCGTAGGCGGTGCGCGACAGGTAGATGATGTCGTCGCCGTCGAACACCCAGTCCACGTACTGGAACGCGTGCTTGGCCGGGTCGGGGTGGTGGAGCAACTCGCTGACGATGTGCCACCGCCAGAGGTCGCGGGAGGCGCTGAGCACCAGGCGGCTGCGGTAGTCGGTGGGCCGCTCCTGCGGGTTGACCAGGGCCAGGTAACAGCCGCTGACCGGATCGTGGCCAACGGTGAACTTGGTGTTGGCGCCGGGGAAACTGAGGTAGCCGCGATCCGGGTCGTGATCGAGGCTACCTCCGTCCGGCGCTATCCGCACCGCCACCGCGCGCTCGGGCGCGCCGGTAGCGAAACGGTCGGGTGACTGGTCCTGGCGCAGTACGTTCAACAGCTCGCCGCCGGGAGCGACGACCACGTTGCCCTCGATCCACTGGTTGCCCGACCACAGGTGGGACAGGCGCTCGCTGGAGGTCCAGCTTGCGCGGTCGAGCAGATCGGCATCGACCGGCGCCGAGATCACGAACGCCTGCCAGGTCTTGCGGTCCGGTTCGGGCGCGAACTCCATCGCCTTCCACAGGCGGCCGCCGTGCTCGGCCAGGGCCACCGCCGCGGTGTGGTAGCCGTCCTCGTCGCTGAGCAGGCCGCCGCCCGCGCCGCGTGCGTCACTCCAGGTGGCGCCGCCGTCGGTGGAACGGCGGATCACCACTCTGCCGTTCAGCCGTCCGCCGTAGCGGTCGCAGTGGTCGGTGCCGATCAGGTAGAGGTCGCCGCGATGCACGAACAGCTTCGACCAGATCTGGCCGTGCACGTCGGCGATGCGCCGCCACGACTGCCCGCGGTCGCCGGAACGGTAGATGAAGCTGTCGGTGTTGGTGGCGCCGGGTCCGAACAGCGAGTGACTGGCCACGTAGTCGCCGTCCGGCAGCACGGCGATCGACGGGCACCCATTGTACTGCTGCCGGGCGGCGGGCGTGTGGTTCACCACCACACCCGGCACCGTCGGCGGGGGAGCGGGTTCGCGCAATCGCGCCATGCGGCCTACCGTACCCTGCCAAGGCCGCCCGCGCCAGCCGTGGGCGGCGCGCGGCGAGCTGTCGCACCTCGCGCGGCACAGGCGGCGCGCCCGAACCCACATCGTCCTCGCTCGGGCCGGCGCGCGGCGAGCAGCTCGCACGGCGCACGCCGCCGGTCTCATTCGTGCTACTCTTCATGCCACGACGACGCAACCAACCGCCGCCGGCTTCCGAGTGCCGCCGGGCGGCGGCGGTGCGGCGGATTCATCGGCAGCGGCAAGGAGCAAAGAGCGAGAAATGGAACAGCGGCTCAGCATCGTTACGTTGGGCGTGGACGATCTGCCGCGTGCACGGGCATTCTACGAGGCGCTCGGCTGGCGCATTGCACACGAGGACCTGGCCGAGTCCATCGTGACCTTCACGCTCAATGGCGTCGGGGTTGCCCTCTATCCACGCGTCAAGCTGCTGGAGGACATCGGAGTGCCCGGCATCGACGGCTCGCCTACCGGCGCCGTCACCCTGGCTCATAACGTCAGGACTCGCGAGGAGGTTGCCGCGGTGCTCGCCGAGGCCGAGCGCGCCGGCGGCACCGTCGTCAAGCCGGCGCAGGATGTGTTCTGGGGCGGGCACTCGGGCTACTTTCAGGATCTCGACGGACACCTGTGGGAAGTGGCCTGGAACCCCGGTTCGCCGCTCGACGGCGACGGCAACTTCGCCTGGTAACGGGCTCACGGGCGTGCGGTGATGGCAACGGTGAAGCGATCGGTGCGGACAACCTACCTGGAGATTGCGGTGGAGGCGCCGCTACGGCCGCCGGCGCGCCCGCGGCCGGACTACGAGTTGCGGCAGGCGGCGGTGGCGAGCCCGGAGTTCAACCGCTTCCTGTATACCGCCGTGGGCTGGCGCTGGAATTGGAATTCGCGGCTGCGGTGGAGCTACGCGCAGTGGCAGGAGTACCTGGCAACCCCGGGGCTGGAGACCTGGGCCGGCTACGTCGACGGGACGCCGGCCGGGTACTTCGAGTTGCGTCCCGGCCCGGCGGGCAGCGGCGAAGGCGTGGAGATCGTGTATTTCGGCGTGCTGCCGGCGTTCGTGGGCCGCGCCCTCGGCGGCTACCTGCTGGGCGACGCCGTGCAGCGAGGGCGCGAGATCGGCACCGGACGGGTGTGGCTGCATACCTGCACCGAGGACCACCCGCACGCGCTCGCCAACTACCAGGCGCGCGGCATGGTGGCGTTCAAGGTGGAAGAGGAGACCGAGGAGATCCTGGTCGACGGCGAACCGTGGCCGGGCGCCCCGCCGCCGCGCTGATCCGAATCAGGTGGAGCCGGTGAGCCAGCGGATCTGCTGCATGTCGGTGCGCGGCGGCGGTGGCCAGTGGCCGCCGCGCTGGCTGCCGAGGTCCTTGTTGCCGCCGGGGCGGTAGGTGCGGTCGGGCACACCGATCAGCTCGCCGTCGCGCACCCACGCCAGGTCGTTGCCGTAGAGCTGCTCCACCAGGCTTGCCTCCAGGCGTCGGCGAACGGCGTCCGATTCCGGGGCGCCGCCCAGGTCGGTCAACTCGCTCGGGTCGGTTTGCAGGTCGAAGAGCTGGCTGCGGTTGCCCGCCGGGTAGTAGATCAGCTTATGGCGCCCGTCGTGCAGCATGCGGCTGGCGTAAATGTCGTCGCTCATTTCGCCGTACAGCGAGGGGCGCGGCGTGGCGGTGACCGCGGAGCGGCCCTCGACGGTCTCGGGCACGTCCACGTCGGCGAGTTCCAGCAGGGTCGGCATCACGTCCGCCAGGCCGACGAGGCGGTGATCGACGCCCGGCTCGATGCGGCTGCTCGCGCTGTCCGCTCCGATCAGCAGGAACGGCACGTTGGCCGAGTACTCGTAGAACAACTGCTTGCCCCACATGCCGTGGTTGCCGAGCATGTCGCCGTGGTCGGAGGTGAAGCAGATGATGGTGTCGTCGAGCAGCGCCTCCTCGCGCAGGGTGCCGATCACCACGCTGAGCTGGTGGTCGATGTGGGTGCACAGGGCGTAGAAGGCGCGGCGGGCGGCGTCCACCTGGGCCGGAGTCGCCAGGTACGCGGTCCGCTCCCGCACCGCGCGCAGGCGCAGCGGCATGGCGGCGGGGTCCCGCGCCCAGCTCCCGAGGCAGGGCTCGTCGACCGGCTCGCGGTACTGGTCGAGATAGGCGGCCAGCGGCACCAGCGGCGGATGCGGATGGCGGTACGAGAGGTACCAGAACGCGGGCCTGGTGGGATCGCGGCGCTTGATGGTGCGCACCATCGCCGCGGTGGCCCAGTTGGTGGCATGAGTGTGCTCCGGCAGGTGCCACGGGCGGCTGACGTAGCGGTTGTTGCCCATGCCGTGACCGAACTGCTGGCCGGGGAAGCCTTCGTCGCCGAGAAACAGCTCGTAGTCGTCGGTAACGCCGTACTGCGTGCGCCCCTCCTCGTCAAGAATCACGTCGTCGAAGCCGATGCGGTCGCGCTGCGGGTAGACGTGCAGCTTGCCCACGGCGTTGGCCTGGTAGCCGGCGGCCCGGAACGTGCCGGCGAGGGTGGGCAGGTCGGGCATCGGCATGCGTTCGGAGAACACGCGGTCGCCATGGGTGCGCGGGCTGGTGCCGGTCATCAGCGTGCGGCGGGCGGGAATGCACACCGGACACTCGGAGTAGGCGTTGGTATAGCGGATGCCGCTGGACGCGAGCGCGTCGAGGGTAGGGGTCTGGATCGCCGGATGGCCGGCGCAGCCGAACAGGGCCGCCGGCCAGTGGTCGGTGACGATCAGGAGCACGTGAGGACGTTTTGCCATGGCTTCGATATTACCCGTTCCCGGGCGGCGTAGCACCGCCGCCGCGGCGCCGGCACCGTAGTGCACGCAACATGGACAGGGGGAGCGTGTATCGGGCCTTCCCGAGGCGCCGGCGCGGACCGTCAGGGGCGCCGGAGGCACCGGGACGGACGCTTGCGCGCCGCGGCGGCCCCCCGGCGAGCGGTTCGTGGATGGCGTCGACGCCGGGTCTCCTACAGCGGCGGCCGGTGGTGGGCCCAGGGGTGGGCGGCCTCGAACGCGGCGGCGGCGGCCAGCACCGTGCTGTCACAGCGGCGGCGGCCGACGATCTGCAGGCCCACCGGCAGCCCGTCGCCGGTGAATCCGCACGGCACGGTGGCGGCGGGTTGGCCGGTGAGGTTGAACGGGTAGGTGAACGGCGTCCAGCTCAACCCGGCGTCCAGCGCCGTGTCGCCGATCCGGTCCGGTTGGTCCAGCCCGGCGGCAAAGGCCGGCAGCGGCATGGTCGGGGTCAGCAGCAGGTCGTAACGCTCCATGAAGGCGCGCATGCCGTGGTAGTAGTCGAGCCGCGCGCGCAACGCGGCCGCCACGTCCAGGGCGCGGTACGTCTGGGCCGTGTCGATAATCGCTGCCAGGCCGGGATCGAGGTCGCCGCGCACTTCCGGGAACAGGGCGCCGTGCACGCCGGCCTCGCCGACGCACCACAGCACGTCCATCAGCCCCCACGGGTCGGCAACGTCGGGGCCGGCCTCTTCCACCTCGTAGCCCAGTTCGCCGAAGCGCTGCGCGGCGGCCGCGGTGAGGCGCGCCACTTCGGGGTCGACAGTGGCCGTCCCCAGGTCGGGCGACCAGGCGACGCGCACCGGCCCGGCGGGCCGTTCGGGCTCCTCCTGCAGCTGCGCCAGGTAGTCGCACGGTTGTGACCACGAGTGCGGGTCGCGCGGGTCGGCGCCCGCCATGACCGCGAGCATCAGCGCGGCGTCCCGCACCGTGCGCGTCATCGGCCCGACGTGGGACAGCAGCTCCACGGCGCTGGCCGGGTACTGCGGCACCAGACCGAACGACGGCTTGATGCCGAAGATGCCGCTGAACGAGGATGGGATACGGATCGACCCGGCGCCGTCCGAGCCCTGCGCGATCGGGCCGAGTCCGGCGGCAACGGCGGCCGCCGCGCCGCCGGAGGAACCGCCGGGCGTACGGCCGTGGCGCCACGGGTTGTGGGTGGTGCCGCTCACCCGGTTGCTGGTCTCGCCCTTCCACCCGTACTCCGGCGTATTGGTCTTGCCGAGCAGGACGCCGCCTGCGCCGAGCAGCCGTTCCACCACCGGCGCGTCGAAGTCGGGCACCCAGTCCTGCCGCAGCAGGGAGCCCATGGTGGTGCGTACGCCGCGGGTGGGAACGAGGTCTTTCAACGACAACGGGATGCCGGCCAGCGGCCCGGCGCTGCCGTCGCGATAGGCGCGTTCGGCGGCCCGCGCCTGCTCGAGTGCGTGGTCGCGGGTCACGGTGACGAAGGCGTTCAGGCGCGGCTGCAGCGCGTCGATGCGATCCAGGACCGCAGCCGTCACCTCCACCGGGGACAACTCACCGCGCCGGTAGCGGTCGCGCAGATCCAGCGCCGGCAGGTAGCACAGCTCGCTGCCGCTCGCCGGCGTGGGATCGGCAGCCTCGGCAGGCATGGTCATCGTCTCACTCTTCGACCAGGGTGATGCAGTCCTCGCGGTTGGGGACGATGCACAGAAACTCGAACGGCGCCTCGGTCACCTCGTAGGAGTGCGGCACCTCGGCGGGAATGTACAGCGCGGTGCCGGCGCTTACGTCGTGCACGGCGTCGCCGATGGTGACCCGTGCCGCGCCGGTCAGCACGAACTGTTCATGCTCCACGGCGTTGGTGTGGCGCGGCATGCCGCCGCCCTCGCCCATGACGAAGCGGCGCAGCGCGAAGTTGGGGGCGCCGTCATCCGGGCCGATCAATACGTGCGTCTCGGTGGCGGTGCCGGCCGCGACCGGCTGGCAGGGAACGTCGGCACTCTGCCTGGTGACGCCGCGCGGAGCGTCGCTGGTTTGGTTGGCCATGACGGCGGCGAAGGTAGCACGAATGGCGCCCCGCTGCACCTGTCCGGCTGTCGGGCCTGCATGGCTGCCGACGGGCCCGACAACCGGAGGTCTACGAGGGGCGGGCGTGCGCCGCACGCCGAATGCGGTGTGGACACGTGCATGGCGGCTTCCGGTAGCGCGCCGCGGGTGTCGCGCAGCCGCCTGCATCAGGAGCGGGCCGTGCCGGCGCTCCCCGCCAGGAAGCTGACGCGCGTGCGCCGTCCGCCGCTCAACCGGCTGGCCGCGGCTCAGCGCGGCAGCTCGATACGGTCGAGCACCTCCGGGTTGAGCAGGTTGGGCGGGCGGGCGCCCTGCAGGAAGGCGGTGATGTTGGCCACGCACATCTGCACGGCGCCGTGCGTGGCCACCGTGGTGTCGCTGCCGATGTGCGGGCTGACGATGGTGTTCTCCATGGTCAACAACGGGTTGTCGTCGGCCACCGGCTCCTCCTCGAACACGTCCAGGGCGGCGCCGGCCAGGTGACCGGAACGCAGCGCCTCGATCAGCGCTGCCTCGTCCAGCACGGCGCCCCGGCTGGTGTTGACCAGGTAGCTGCCGGGCCGCATGCTGGCCAGTTGCGCCGCGCCGATCATGCCGCGGGTGCGGTCGGTGAGCGGGACGTGCACGCTCACCACGTCGCACTCGGCGAGGATCTGGTCGACCGGCGCCAGCGTCACGCCGTCGCGCTGCGCCCCGGCGGCGGTCAGGCCGCGGCTGAACGCCAGCACCCGCATGCCGTGCGCGAGCGCCCGCTGCGCCACGCCGCGCCCGATGTTGCCGTAGCCCACGATGCCGAGCGTCATGGCGTCCAGGCCCGGCGCCAGGAACAGCTCGCGGCGCGTCCAGCCGCGGTTGCGGGTTTCGCGGTCGGCCACCACGATGCGGCGCACCAGCGCGGTGACCAGGCCCATGGCGAAGTTGGCAGTGGCGATGTGCATTACCGGGGCGTTGGTCACCAGCACGCCATGCTCGGTGGCCGCCTCCAGGTCCACCGCGTTGTAGCCGACGCCGTCGCGGGTCACCATGCGCAACCCCGGCAGCGCCCGGAACAGGTCGGCGTCGTACGCTTCGCTGCTCGCGATGACGGCGCCGGCATCCGCGGCCGCGGCCAGCACCTCGTCGCGGGTCAGGTCGCGTCCCACCTCCGGCCCATACGTGACCCGCGCCTCCGGCGGCAACTGCGCCAGCGCCGGAGCGATCACTTCGCGGTCGTACTCGGTAGTGACGCAAACGGTGAATGCCATGAAACCTCCCGATTCGGCCGCAACTATACGACGCGCCCGGCCCCCGAGTCGCCCCGCGAACGCCGATCAAAGGCCGATCAAGTCCCGGCGGCGGCAGGGCGATACAATGGATACGTCCCCGTCTTACAATGGATACGTTCACTTCTTGGGCGACCTCGGAGGGAGGGTAGAAACATGCCGATCAGACAACACCACCCGCGCCTCGCGCTCTTCTCGCTCCTGCTCGCCGGCGTCCTCATCGGCGGCTGCAGCCAGGGCTTCGTGCAGTACCAGGCGACGCCGATTCCCGCCGACGTCACCGAGCTGTTCAGGACGCTCAACAGCGTCGAGTCCGACACCGTGTGGATCTTCGAACAGGGCGGCCCCAAGCACGAGTTCGATCCGTTTGCGTACGACTCCTTCGTCCACTACCCGGGACGGGAGGAGGTCCAATTCGTGCAGGTCCATCAGACCCTTACCCTCAATCACGACCTGGCCGAGCGAGAGGGCGAGTGGCTGCTTGCGGACTTGCAGGCCGAGGTGGACGTGAGCGTCGAGATCCTGGACCGCACGATCAAGCACTTCAAGGCTCAGGACAAGCGCGTCGTGGTGGTCGGGCACTCCTACGGCGCGTTCCTGTTAGCCCGCTACCTGGCGCTCAGAGGCCCGGAGGCGGCAGACCAATACCTGCTGATGGCGGGTCGTCTGGACATGCCGGATCAGGTGGTGCAGGGATTCCTGACCGGAACGGTGTACTGGTTCCCGGACGCCATCAACCCGCAGCCATTTCCTGACCAGCAGTTCCTGCCGCCGAAGACGCCTCGGGAACGGATGGAGATGCGCATCGCAGCGGCCACCGGACACGATCGCTATACGACTGAGCTTGCCGGCACGGATATGCGCAAGGTCGTCTACGTATACGGCACCCTCGACATGATCGTGGGGCGGCTGACTGATGCGGAGGTCTTGTTCCTGGAGTCGGCCGGCAGCACCGTGATCGCCGTGCAGGATGGAGGCCATCGCGCCATGTTCGAGGACCCCAACGCCGCAAGGCGGATTTCGGACGCTCTGAACCAGTGAGGCAGGCGTCGCCGCGACAGCGTCTGCCGTTGCTATATTGAGGCCGATGCCTCCTGTAGCGCGCGTCAAGGGGACGCAGGACTTTTACCCGGATGACTGGGCGCAGCAGGTCGCCCTGCGCGAGATCATGCTGGCGGCCGGCCGCGGGTACGGATACCGGGAGTACGAGGGCCCCGCGGTCGAGTACCTCGACCTGTACCTCGGCAAGAGCAGCGAAGAGATCGTTACCAGGCAGACCTTCCGCATCCAGGACCGCGACGGCAAGGCGCTGCTGCTGCGTCCGGAGCTGACGCCCACCCTGGCGCGCATGGTCGCGGCGCGCGAACGGGAGATTGTGCTGCCGGCGCGCTGGCAGTCGTTTGGGCAGTTCTTTCGCTACGAGCGGCCGCAGCGCGGTCGCGGCCGCTCCTTCTTTCAGTGGAACGTGGACCTGCTCGGCAGCGAAAGCGCGGTGGCCGACGCCGAGGTGATCCAGGTGGCCTGCGCGTTGTTCAAGGCGCTGGCGATCGGGCCGGGCGAGGTGCAGATCAGGATCAACGACCGCGCCGCCATGGAGGCCGACCTCACCGGGACACTCGGCGTAGCCGCCGAACAGGTGCGCGGGGTGTTCGCCGTGATCGACCGCCTGGACAAAGTGGACGATGAGCGTGCGCGGGGCCAACTGGTGGAGCTGGGCCTGGGCGAAGGGCAGGCCGGCGATCTGGTGGCGTTCGTCGGCTCTCCGGTGACCGAGCCCCCGGCGCGGCTGGCGACCATCATGGAGCAACTCGCCATCGGCGGCCACGACGAGTACGTGCGCCTGGACCGGGCGATCACGCGCGGCTTCGACTACTACACCGGTACGGTGTTCGAGGCGTGGGCCACCGGCGACCTGCGGCGCGCCATTTTCGGCGGCGGCCGCTACGACGACCTGACCCGCCAGGTGGGCGGCAAGCAGCGCATTCCCGGCGTCGGCATGGCGGTGGGCGACCTGGCGCTGCTGGAGTTGCTGCGCGAGCTGGACCGCGTTCCGGCGCCCTCGGCGGGCGGCCCGACGGCGGTCGTCACGGTGTTCGACGGCGGCCTGCAGGCGGCCTCGGGGCGCCTGGCCGAGGCGCTGCGTTCGCACGGGGTCGCCGTGGAGTTGTGCCTGGACCCGAATCAGCGTCTGGACCGCCAACTGAAGCACGCCGACCGGGTCGGTGCTCGCTACGCGCTGATCATCGGCCCCGACGAGGCCGCCGATGGCGTGGCGACGGTCAAGGACCTCCGGCGCCGCACGCAGGAACGGTACCCTGCCTCGGATCCGGCCGCGCTGTCCGATCTGGCAACCCGCCTACGGGAGGATGCGCAATAGCCGCGGCGAACGGTCCTATGCGCCGCGGTCTGCCGGCGGCGCACGCAGCGTTGTCACCCGGGCGGGGGCCGGCGGCTTCACTCGACCGGGCCGAGGAGCGCGGGTGTGCCACAATTCATCGTCAAGAACGATGTCGCTACGATCTCGCGTGCAAAGGTAGTCGCGGTAGCCACGCGGAGCCACGTTGTGCGCGGTCACGCGGCGCCGACCGGTGCCCTGGTCGAAGAGCCGGCGGGCGGGCGATGCTCGGGGATCGGTGTCAACGTCTCCATGTCACGGAGTGACCGTACAGACTGATGAGTGCGTTGGCAGTCGCTTGAGCGCGCCCAGCGGCAGAAGCGTGGGACGCCGGTTGGCGGCACACCGCACCCGGCTGGACCTGTGGGCGGTGCGGGTTCCGGGAGGCGCCGCAGCGGCGGTCACGGCGCGTCAGCCGTCGCTGTTCAGAAAGTGGGCGTCCTGCTCCCGGCGCAATTCCCACAGCGTCGAGTGCGGCGGCTCCGCAACGGCGGCGGCGGTGAGGGGCGTGCCGGCGGCCACGTCGCAGGCCAAGTGATTGCCGCTCGCCAGGTGAAACGGCAGCGGCACGCCGCCGCCCAGCGGCGCGGCCGGCGTCATCAGGAACGTGAGGCGCGTGCTGTGGTCGCCGGGCAGCACGTCTCCCTTCGTGAGATCCTCGGCGGCGTGCGCCACCACGTCCACGCGCGGCAGCAGCTCACCGGCGCCGGTCGGTGCGCCGAGCAGTGCCGCGCACAGCAGGGTAAGCGGCGTCTCCACGCCGCACAAGTGATGCGGCCGGTAGACGAGCGCCGCCGAGCCGCCGCGGTTGCCGATCAGCCCCTTGGTCACCATGATGCGGCGCGCGTAGTCGGTGGCGCTGTCCACCACCACGAACACGCCGCCGCCGAGGCCCGCCTCGTGCGGTTGGCGCAAACAGATTACCGACTCGATGGCCCCGTCGCGGGTCAGAATGCCGCCCTCCTCGCGGCGGCACAACACTTCGGGAATCTCGGCGATGCGGGTGATCGGCGCGTGCAACTCGGGCACGTCGGGCAGCAGGCCGGTGGCGTTGGCGGCAATCGCCATCTCGCCCACGTCCCAGCCGCCGATACCGGAAACGTGCTGCACGGCGCGGCGCCGCGCGGCGATCTTGACGCCCGCCTCTTCCGCGTCGATCGGTGCGAACGCGGCGGCCTGCTCGCCGTCGAGATCGACCTGGAATCTGCCGCCGGCGTGCGTGACCGTGCGCCGCACCGGGTCGAAGACATGATCGCGGTCGCCCGCCTTGCCGCCGGCGATCACGCGCAGGCCGAGGGTGCGCGCCCAGTCCACCAGGCCGATCAGCAGGCCGTGCTGGTCGCCGTCCACGGCGCTGTACACCACCCCGGCGCGGTCGGCGCGGTGCTTGAGGATCGGCCCGACGCTGACGTCCGCCTCCTTGTTGACCATGGCGACGTGCTTGCCGTGGGCGATCGCCGCCGCCGCGTGGCGCGCGCCCGCCTCCGCCTGCCCGGTCGCCTCCACCACGACGGCGAGCGGCAGGTCCATCATCAAGTCCGCATCCGGGAGCACGACGCTGTCGCCGCGCTCGAGGGCGTCCAGCGCGGCGGCCCGGCGATCGCATACCACGATGCGCCGGTCGTCGACGCCCGCCAGGCGATAGGCGCGCCGGCCCTGGTCGACGTCGACGTCGGCAACCACCGCCACGTCGAGCTGCGCGATCGAGCGCGCCTGGCACACGATGGCGGTGGCGTAGTGACCGGTCCCGATCACGCCGGCCTTGACGGGAGGACCGGTCAGCATGCGGGTGAGAGCGCGGATCATGCCGCGCAGTACACCGCATGTCGGCGCGCGCCGCAAGCGGCCGAGGCTCCGGTGGCTTCGGTATCCCAGACGGCCTCGGTCGGGAGGCGGGCGAAGGTGGAGGGCTTGTCGGGAAGGATCGTGTCGACCCGAGCGCGCCACGTTGCCGGGCTGCGCACGACGGGAGCGTGGAGCGTGACCGGCGGAGTGGAGCGGATTACATTGGCAGCGTGAGCGCTACAGGACAGGTCTTGACGGAACGGTGGGCGGCGCGCGATTTGCGTACGCTGGTGTCGCGGCGGGTGCGCAAGCTGAGCGCGGGGTCGGTCACCGATTGGGGGCTCTCGTCGCGGCAGCCCGACCCGGAGGTGCCGCCGATTTCGCTGGCGGGCGGCATCCCCGACGACGCCACGCTGCCGCGGCGCGGCCTGCTGGCGGCGACCGCCCGCGCGCTCGGGCTCGACGCCGATGACACCCTCATGGCCGAACAAGCCGGCAACGGGGTGTCGGCGAGCAGCACCGCTCCAGCGGAGTGCGCGTGTGACCCCCACGGTGCGCTGGCGCCCGATCCGGGTGCACAGCGCGGGGCGGCGGCGCTTTCCTACGGCGGGCCGCTTGGCCATGAACCGTTGCGCGAAGAGGTGGCGCGGTTCTTCGCCCGCGACCAAGAGCCGGCGATCGGGGCCGACCACTTCGTGCTCGCCAACGGCGCGGCCGGAGCGATCGACCTGGCGTGCTCGGCGCTGCTCAATCCCGATGACGTGGTGGTGACCGAGGTGCCGGCGTTCTCCGGCTCCCTGCGCACCATCCGCGGCCACGGAGCACGGCTGGTCGGCGTGCCGATGGACGCGCACGGCATGTGCATCGACCGGCTCGACGCCGCGTTGCAGCGGCTCGCCGCCGCCGGCACTCCGGCAAAGCTGGTGTACGTGTCGCCCACCTTCCACAATCCCACCGGCATCACGATGCCGGTGGCGCGCCGCCGCGACCTGCTGGCGGTGGCCGCCCGCCACGGCGTGCTGCTGCTGGAGGACACCGCCTACAACGAACTGTACTTCGGCGACAAGCTGCTCCCGACACTCGGCGCGCTGGCCGACGGCCACTTCGTGATCACCGCCGGCACCTTCTCCAAGGTGATCGCGCCCGGCCTGCGGGTGGGCTGGCTGCAGGCGCGCCCGGAACTGTTGCGCCTGCTGATGCCGGCGCGCTTCGACATGGGCAACAGCCCGCTGCAGCACCGCATGCTGTACGAGTTCATGGTGTCCGGCGAACTGGAGGCCCACGTGGCGCGGATGCGCGCGCTCTACCACACCAAGATGCGCACGCTCGCCGATGCGTTGCGCGACCTGTGCGGCGGCGCGGTGCAGTTCACTGAACCGGCGGGCGGCTTCTTCCTGTGGCTGCGGCTGGCCGAGCCGCTCGCGGCGCAGGCGGTGCAGGAACAGGCATTGGAGCGCGGGGTGGTATTCCCCGTCGGGCGCGGGTTCTTCCCCGCCGAGGGGCCCGCCCCGGAAGCCGAGTACCTGCGGCTGGCCTACTCGCGGGTTGCGGTCGCGGATCTGCGCACCGGCGCCGAGCGCATCGCCGCCTGCCTGAGGAGCGCCTGAAGATGTCCGCAAGCGAAGCACCGGGCTGGTCCATCGGACAGGTAGCGCTGGCGGTGGACGATATCGACGCGGCGGTCGCGTTCTACCGCGACACCCTCGGCGTCCCGTTCATCGCCCAGCCGGGCCCGAACCTGGCCTTCTTCGACAGCGGCGGCGTGCGCCTCATGCTGTCTTCCGGCGCCGGCACCGGCGGGACGGGTTGCACGCTGTACTTCAGGGTTGCCGACGTCGACCGCCGTTGCGCGGAGTTGCAGGAACGTGGCGTCACGTTCGACGGCCCGCCGCAGGTGATCCACTCCGCCGCCGACTACGAACTGCGCATGGCCTTCTTCCGCGACCCCGCCGGCAACCTGCTCGCCCTGATGACCGAGCACGGCACCTACGTCGGCCAGTAGCGAGGGGCGTTCATCCCGAGGCGTGTCGGGTCCTGGAGTGATCTTCCCCAACTCTCGCATGGACTCGGCAGTCTTCACGGTCACGATGTGACCCTCCCATTCGGTCCGGCGGCGCGCACCGGGGCGGAAGCGCGTGCCTCGTAGGCGCGAAAGTTGTCGCGGAACTGCGCGGCGAGGCGTCGGGCGGCAGAGTCGTACGCTTCCGGCGACGGCCATGCGTTGCGCGGCATGAGGATCTCGCTGGGCGCCCCCGGACAGACGCTCGGCACGGCCAGCCCGAACACCGGGTCGGCGACCGCCGGCACGGCAGCCAGCGTGCCGTTGTAGATGGCGTCGAGCATCGCACGCGTGTGGCGCAGCCGGATACGTTCGCTGCGGCCCGCCGGGCCGGCGCTCCAGCCGGTGTTGAGCAACCAGATCTGACTTTCGTGGCGGCGCAGCCGCTCGGCCAGCAGACCGCTGTATACCGTGGGATGCCACACCATGAAGGGGCCGCCGAAACCGGGCGAAAAGGTAGCCTCCGGTTCGGTCACGCCCACCTCGGTGCCGGCCATCTTGGCGCTGTAACCGCTGATGAAGTGATACTCCGCCTGTGCCGGCGTCAGTCTCGCCACCGGCGGCAGTACCCCGAACGCATCGCAGGCGAGGAAGATCACGTGGCGCGGATGGCTGCCCACGCAGGGCGTCGCCGCCTGCGGCACGAACTCGATCGGGTAGCAGCCGCGCGTGTTCTCGGTCAGCGAGGTGTCCGCGTAGGTCACCTCTCTGCTGCGCGCATCGTACACCACGTTCTCCAGCACCGCGCCGAAACGCAGCGCGCGGTAGATGTCGGGCTCCGCCGCCTCGGCCAGGTCCACGACCTTGGCGTAGCAGCCGCCCTCGATGTTGAAGATGCCGTGGTCGTCCCAGCAGTGCTCGTCGTCGCCGATCAGGCGCCGCCCCGGGTCGTGGCTCAGCGTGGTCTTGCCGGTGCCGGAGAGCCCGAACAGGATGGCGCTGTCGGCGCCGTCGCCGTCCGCCGCGGTCGCCGAGCAGTGCATGGACAGCACGCCAGCCTTGGGCATGAGGTAGTTCATCACCGTGAACAGCCCCTTCTTCATCTCGCCGGCGTACTCGGTGCCGAGAATCACCAGCTCGCGGCGCGTCAGGTGCAGGTCGATCGATGTGGTGGAGGTCATGCCGGTGGTGTAGCGGTTGGCCGGAAAGGCGCCGGCGTTGATGATCAGCAGGTCGGGCGTGCCGAAGTGGCGAAGCTGACTGACGCTCGGGCGCACCATCATGTTGTGCATGAACAGGGCGTGGTAGGCGCGCGCACAGATCACCCGCACCTTGACGCGGTGCGCGGTGCTCCAGCCGGCGTAACCGTCGATCACGTACAGCAGCTCCAGGGTGTTCAGGTAGTCGATGGCGCGCTCGCGGTTGATCTCGAAGGTGTGCTCGTCGAGTTCGATGTTGACCTCGCCCCACCACACGTCATCGCGGGTGGCGGGTTCGGCCACGATCCGCTTGTCGGTGGGGCTGCGCCCGGTGCGGGCGCCGCTCATGGCAACGAGCGCCCCGCTGGCGGCGATCGCGGTGCCGCGCTCGTGGCGCAACGCCGACTCGTACAGCAGGGCAGGGGAGGGATTGCGAATGATCTGCCGGACGTGAATGCCGTAACGCTCAAGATCCATTTGCTGCCTGCTCCAAGTGTAGCGCATGTCCAGGACCACCGCAGACTCACCCTGCTGCTGTCAACGAAGGCGGCAACCCCGGGCGACGTGGCCCGCTTCCAACGTGATGTCGCGGTCGCCTACGTGCAGGCCCCTGGTCGACGGCTGCTCGCAGTGGGGCCTGTTCTGACGCGTTATGGTGCCGGCTGCGGCCGCCGGCTTCCCCACCAACAGGCATCCTGTGGGGCGAGATGGCCGATGTCGGCGTCACCGCCTCAATCCCAGTCATCGCCTTCGCCCCGATCGTCCAGAACGCCTCGTCCGCGGCCTCACCTCGGCGCCTGCAGTTGGCTTCCAACGCTGTCAGCATTCAGGCCCGCTCCGCGCTGGTCGTGCTGGTCGTGTCGGGAGTGCTGCGCACACGGATGTTGTATACTGGCAATGTACATTGGTGCCGCTGAAGGATGGAGGAACGAAGAGTGTCAGTGCCAACCTTGGATCAAGAGAATGCGCTGCTCGGACCCGGATGGACGCCGGAACGGCTACGCGAGCGGTACATGGCGGGCACCGCGGCACGCCTGTACCGGGCTGGCTCGACACTGGACGCCGCCGCCAAGTTTGCCAGCGTGCCGAAGGTGTGGCTACTCTCCATGGCGGCGGGCAACGAGTGCTCTCCGTCCCCTTCCGACGAGGAGCTGGGAGAGGATACTAAGCGTTACATCTCGGTGAATCCGCGTATCCTCTCGGGTACTCCGTGTGTGCAGGGTACCCGCGTGCCTGCACACTATATCGCTGACATGGCGAAGAATGGTGACACCGTTCCCGAGATTCTCGCCGCGTATCCCTACCTGACGGAAGGTCAGGTCCGCGCCGCGGTCGAATACACGCGAGCGTTCCCCCACCTCGCAAGGCCACGGAAACGCCCGCCTTGGCGACTTCAACAACCTCTCTCATCGAGTGAGACCTCGCTGGATGATCTGCCTCAGTCTTAGTGCGGTTCTTGATCGACGAGTGCCTGAGTCCCGACCTCACGGAAGTCGCATGGAACGCCGGATTCGATTGTGCTCATGTCGCACGGGTTGGTCGGGACGGAGGCGAGGATTGGCAGCACATGCAACACGCGATCAGCGACGACTGGGTCTTGGTGACGAACGACACGACGGACTTCGTGACGCTGGTCGGACGCGAAGAGATGCACCCCGGTCTCGTCTGCTTGAACTTTGCCGATGGTCATAACACCCTTGACAGTCAGAAGCGCTTGTTTCGACATGCGCTCAAGCTTTTGGCAGATCTCGATCCGGTCAACGAGGTACTGGAAGTCACTCTCAGTGCCCGTGGCCGAGTCATCACTGAACGCTATCGGTGGCCGCTTTCACATGTCGAATAGTCGTCTGGTGATCGGAGATTGGTGGTGAGCGAATCTGATCACACACACTATGTAGTCGCTCGTGAGCGCATGCATCCTCGCTGGCCGACCCATGCTTGTCCGGCAGAGTTCTGGGAAGAACTAGGGCGGACCATCGCGAAGTTTGGTTTTCTCGAAGATTGCCTGAAGAGAGCCAATTTGGCAATCACGGCCACGCGCAAGTACAAGTCGCTAGAAGAGGCGACAAGAGCGTATGAGACGTGGCAACGGAGCCTCGAAAAATCGCTGGACGAATCACTCGGAGAGCTCTCCAATCGCTTGGTCGAAGCGCTAACCGAAGACGACCGATTTCACGAGGAGTCTGTGAGTGAACTCAATGCCAAACTGAGGAGAGTCGCAGACTGGCGCAACGCGCTCTGTCACGGAGCCTGGACCGATTACGATGAGAAGAGTCGCAAAGCGACCTTGCGCCACTGGCCGAGAAAGGGCTGGCGTGAGCAGTCCGAGCAGCCAATTTCCCAAGCTGATCTGGCGGCGATCGGCGAAGATGCGGTCGACCTTACGTGCCGCGTGATCGAAGCGGCCACCGCGAATGGCATTCAGTTTCCCGGCTCCGAGGGCCCGGGCGAGCCCGCGTGGCCTTCTCAACCGGAGAAGCCCTGAACACAAGCAAGTTCGGTCAGTCGCGGAAGGGGTCGAACTCGTCGGGGGCGGCCATGGCGACGCCGAGGGGCGTGAGGGTGTGCAGGATGCGGATGCTGGCGGCGTGGAAGGCGAGCACCTCTTCGATGCGCTTGTAGCAGTGCGGTGACTCGTCGGTGCCGGCGCCGCGCAACTCGACGCCGACGCGTTGCAGCCACGCCTGCATCATTTCGCGGCTCACTTCGCCGGCGGTGACCTGCTCGACGCGCCCGCGCCGGCGGCGGCGCTTGCCGGCGGCGCGGCGGCGCGACATTACCCGTCCGGCGCCGTGCACGGTGGAGCGCAGGGTGAGGCGGCTCTCTTCGCTATCGACGCCCTCCACGATCACGGAAATGTCGCCCATGGAGCCGCCGATGAAGCCGCGCTGACCGGGAAACGCCGGGGTGGCGCCCTTGCGCACCACCCACAGGTCGCGGCCGAAGTGGTTCTCGCGCCAGGCGAAGTTGTGGTGGTTGTGCACCTCGTCCAGGACCTTGGCGCCGAGCAGGCGGGCGACGCGGGCGCACACCCAGTCGCGGCCGGCGTAGGCGTAGCGCCCGGCGAGCTGCATGCACGCCAGGTAGCGCTGCCCGAGGTCGCTGCCGGTGGCCAGCAGCACCGGATCGACGTGGATGCCGTCGCGCCCGCCGCCGGCGCGGATGAAGTGGCTGGCGATCTTGTGGCCGAGGCCGCGCGAGCCGAAGTGGACGCCGACCCAGACGCGGTCGACCTCGTCAGCGAACAGGTCGACGTAGTGGTTGCCGGAGCCGATGGTGCCGAGCTGGGCGCGCGCCATGTCGCGGTGCTGCGCGGCTTCCGGGAGGTCCCAGGCCGGGTCGTCGTCGAACAGCTCGTGCTCCACCGGCTCGGGGTTCTTGCGCCCGATGCCGAACGACAGGGTGCGCCAAAGGTCGTCCATGATCGTCCCGATGTGGCGGCGTACCTCCCCGGCGTCGGCATCCAGGAGCACTGCCTTGTTGCCGCAGGAGATGTCGAAGCCGACTCCGGATGGGCTGAGGTGGTCGGCCCAGGCGATCACGCCGCCCACCGGCACCGCGTAGCCGAGGTGGTGGTCGGCCATCAGGGCGGCGTAGTCGGCGCGCTCCCGGCAGCGCTGCATCTGCCCCACGGCCTCTGCGACCGGCACGCCCCACACCGGCAGCGAGTCGACTAGCTGGTGCGCGGGGCGAGGCGACTGCCCGGCCACGTCAGGAGGGACGGTCGGCCGGGCCGACCGCCACCTTGATGGCGCCGTCGACGCGGCCGGTGAAGGTGTCGAGCGCGTCGGCGAAGTCGGCGAGCGGGAAGCGGTGGGTGAACAGCGGGGCGATGTCGACGCGGCCGTTGATGACCAGGGAGAGGGCTTCCTCGGCGGTGTTGGGGTTGGCGCGCCCGCCGCGGATCTCCACTTCGTCGAGCACCAGGCGGCGCACCGGGACCGCGGCGTCGTCGGCGGGCAGGCCGATGGCGGAGATGACGCCGCCCTTGGCGGCCAGTTCGCACGCCTGCCGGAACGCCTGCGTCGTGCCGGCGCACTCCACCACGTGCTGGGCGCCGAGGCCGCCGGTCAGCCGGCGCACCTCGCCAACCACATCGGCGGCTCGGTAGTCGATGCCGATGGCGCCCAGCTTGCGGGCGCGGGCCAGCCGCTCGCCACTGCCGGCGGCGATGATGCGCCCGGCGCCGAGCGCCGCCGCGCACAGGATCGCCATCAGGCCCTGCGGACCGGCGCCGAGGATGACGATGTCGGCGCCCGGCTGCAGGCGGGTGCGCTTGACCGTGTACAGGGCGATGGAGAGCGGGTCGATCAACGCCGCGTCCGCCAGCGACAGCCGGTCGGGGATGCGGTACACGCTCTTGACGCTGGCCGCCACGAAGTCGGCGTAACCGCCGGGAGTGTAGTGGCCGTATTGGCGGTGGCCGACCGCCTCGTTGCCGTAATTCAGGCACAGGTTGTAGCGCCCGGTCAGGCACATGCGGCAGTAGCCGCAGCCGCAGTGCGAGGTGGCGCACACCCGGTCGCCGGCGCTCCAGCCGAGGCCGGCCGCGACCGGTCCGGCCTCGACCACCGTCCCAGACCACTCGTGGCCGGGCACGAACGGGTACGACTTGGGCCAGAAGCCGGGAAAGTCGCCGGCGATGATGTGCGGGTCGGTACCGCAGATATATGTCGTGTCCACCTGCACCAGTACGTCGTCCGCGCCGATTTCGGGAACAGCCACCTGCTCGACCGAAAACTGGTTCGGAGCGGTCAGCACCAGCGCCTGCATGCTCAGTCCTGGTCCTCGGTGATGGCGACGGCCCGGATCGGCGAGCCGGCGCCGTTCCTGATCTTCAGCGGCAGGCCGATGAAGGTGAAGCTGCGCTCCGGGATGAGGTGCACGTTGGCCAGGTTCTCCATGTTCAGGATGCCGCGTTCGCGGCACATCATGTGCGCCGGCTGTACGCGGCGCACCGCCACCTCGTGGTAGGAGTCGACGCTCGGTGCGTCGGCGCCGAACGCCACCACGCCGGCGTCGGCCAGGAAGTGGCTCGCCTCCTCGTCCAGGCCGGGGTAGCCGGCGATGTAGGCATACGGGTCGCCGGACCACTTGTCGCTCCAGCCGGTGGCGTACAGCAGCACCGACCCTTGCCTGATCTGCAGCCCGTGCTCGGCGATCTGCCCTTCCAGGTCGGCGCGGGTGATGTAGGAGTTGGGCTCCTTGGCGCGGAAGTCGAGCCAGATCCCCGGCGCCATGTGCCACTGCAGGGGGCTCTGGTCGATCGGGCGGGCGCCCTGCTCGGGCACGATGTGGCTGATCGAGTCGCAATGCGTGGAGGTATGGCCGCACAGGGTGAACGCCACCACCTCGTAGGAGTAGGGCGGCTCGGTGAGCCCGAATTGCTGCACATCCTCGTGCGACAGGTGCTGCCACATCACCGTACGCTGGTGACCCTTGAAGGTGGGGTTGCTCGGCGCGATCTCGTGGCTCAGGTCGGTCACGGTGCACTGCCTGCCGAGCAGCTCGATCCGCGAGTGGATCGCCGGCGGCGGGCACTCCACCATGCCGGGGTAGCGCTCACGCACCTGCTGCTCGTCGGCGAGGGTCCAGTCAGCGCGCATCAAGGTCGTTCGTCACGTACGGGAGGGTCGGCATCCGGCGACCGCTTTCGTGTCTGCGGGTTGTCATCACCGCGACCGGCGTCACCTGACGGTGTGGCCGCCGTCGACCACGAGCACGGCGCCGGTGACAAAGCGGGCATCGTCGGAAGCCAGGAACAGCACGCAGTTGGCCACGTCGATCGGCTGGCCCAGTTCCCTGATCAGGTAGGTGTCCTTCATCGGCTCCAGGATCTCCGGCTGGTCGAGCATGCCGGCGGTCATGCCGGTGTAGGTGAAGCCGGGCGCTACCGCGTTGACCCGTACTCCGTGGTCGGCGAGATCGGCCGCCATCACTCGCGTCAGGCCGGGTATGGCGCTCTTCGACGTGACGTAGGTGGTGAGCCCGCCGAGAGCGATGTAGGACAGGTCGGAGGCGGTGTTGACGATCGCCCCGCCGCCGGCGTCGCGCATCACCCGCGCCACGTGCTTGCCGACCAGGATCATCCCCTTGACGTTGATCGACAGCGCCTCGTCGATGGTGGCGACGTCGATGTCGAAGATGGAGGCGTCGTCGGCCGGCAGCAGCCCGGCGTGGTTGTGCAGCACGCCGATCGGTCCCCACTCCGCCACCGCCCCGGCCACCGCCCGCGCCACCTGGTCTTCATCCGTCACGTCGGCCGTAAACGGCAGCGCCGTGCCGCCCGCCGCGCCGATCCCGTGTGCGGTCTCCTCGGCCCCGGGGCCGTTCAGGTCCACCACGGCGACCTTCGCCCCCTCGCGGGCGAACAGCTCGCAACTCGCCTTGCCGATCCCCGACGCACCGCCGGTCACCAGGGCACACCTTCCTTCCAGCTTCATGGCCCGGCAGTGTAAGCGCGGCGTGTGCGCCGCACAACGCCTGCCGCACTCGGCAGCCGTTGCGGAGTGCTACGGCGCGGTGTCGGTTTCCAGGTCGAGCCAAGCGCGTTCGGCGGGGGTGAGGGTGATCTCCAGGGCGGCAGTGTTGTCGGCGAACTCGGCGGGAGAGCGCGGGCCGGTGAGGGCGAACACGTTCAGGGGGCCGGTGAGCAGGAACGCGAGGGCGATCTGGGCGACGCTGGCGCCCATGCGTTCGGCGAGCGTCGCCACCCGCTCAAGGCGCTCGAAGTTGGCTTCGCAGGCATAGACGCGCACCGCTGTGGGGTTCATGCGCTCCTTGACTTCGTCGAACGTGCCCGGCCGCAGCAGCCCGGAGAAGAACCCGCTGCCGAGGCTGGAGTAGGGGATCACCGGCATGCCGGTGCCGGCGTACCACTCGCGCGCGTTGCGATGCGCGGGCCCGGAAATGCTCACCGAGCCGGGAATGTAGATGGCGCCTTGTTCCGCCAGCGAGTATTGCGGTTCTGAGGCCACCAGCGGCTCCAGGCCACGCTTGTCGGCGTATTCGTTGGCTTCCTCGAAGCGCTCGTGGGTCATGTTGGAGCAGCCAATGGTACGCGTTCGGCCGGCGGCGAGGTGGGCGTTCAGGGTCTCCATCAGCGGACCGAGCGGCGCCGCCGGGTCGTCGTAGTGCATCATGTACAGGTCGACGTAGCCGGTCTGCAGGCGCGCCAGGGTCTCGAACAGGTCGGCGTCGATGAAGCTGGGCATCACCTTGTACGGCGCCGGCGGCGACGGGCGGACGCCGCCTTTGCCGATGATGACCAACTCGTCGCGATTGCCGCGCTCGGCCATCCACAGTCCCAGCCCCTTCTCGCCGGCCCCGCCGATGCCGTACACGTGGGCGGTGTCGAACGTGTTGCCGCCGCCGGCTGCGATCGCATCGAGCAGGGCAAAACTCAACTCCCGGTTCAGGTCTCCCCAGGGGCCTTTTGGCCTGGCCTCCTCTTCGTCGGTGATCACCATGGTGCCGCACACCAGCCGCGCCACCGGCTTGCCGATTCCGGCAATCGTTCCGTATTTCACCGTTGGCGGAACTCGTCCAGCGTCAATGCCGCCTGGTACCGGACTCCTGTGGAACCGGTTCGCCGCGCGAGTGGTTCTCCGCCACCCACAGTTCAGCCACGTCCCTCGCCGCGGCGACTGCTCCCTCGATCCTGTAGTAGCCCTCGAATCCCGGCTCGTCGATCAGGTCGAGAGTCACCGAGTACTGCATCGGGAATTTCCTATCGGCGGCGGGCCAGCCATTCGATGCCCTGCTGGAAGACCTTCTTGAAGGCGGGGTTGGTCCACTCGGTGGCGTCGTGGCCCGATTGCCAGCACAGCACCCGCGAACGGTCCAGCTCGTGGCACCACGCCAGCGAGGGGATGTTGCCGGCGTGGTCGTGGGTCAGCAGGACGGTGCTGTCCGGGCCGCACGCCGGCAGCAGGAAGCCTTCGCCGGAGATGGCGAAGTCGTCAACGCCGACGGTGACCGGGTGGTCGGGGTGCTCGACGTGCACGTTCATGTCGATGCGCGGCGTGAACCGGTCCGGCTTCTTCAACGTGCGGTCGGCCGAGTTGCACACGCGGTCGAAGGCGGGGCTCTCCGGATACGACAGCAGCGCGTGGTGCCACACGAACCAGCCCTGGCCGGTGGTGCCGATCTGCCGGTTGGCTTCGTCGATGCGCTCGGCCATGTCGGGGCGCAGGCTCCACACCCCCCACGCCACCATGTGGTAGAACACGAACACGTCGTACTGGTCGGCGACCGGCGAGCCGGCCCAGTTGTCGATGTCCTGCAGGTACCAGTCCACGCCGTGCAGGGAGTCGAACAGCGCCTTGAATCCGGGAACGTCGTAGCCGTGGCCGCCGACGATCACGGCCGCCTTGATGTTGCCCGTATCGGGCGGTGCGGTCGACATGGCGCCGGCGCTATGCCAGCCCTTCCGGGATCACCTGCTGGTCGTCCGGCAGGGTCTTCATGATGTGGTCGACGCGCCCCTGGTGGCCCTCGCCGGCGCGGTGCCCGGACAGCACCATGATGTAGCGCATCGAGCCCGCCTCCCTGGTCGGCCAGCCGCCGTTGTGCCACACGTTCGGCTTCAGCACGTAGGCATCTCCGGCGCGCACCCGGAACGCGATCAGGTCCTCGATGCGCGGCTCGTCGTCGGGGTCGTCCGGCTTGCGGCAGGGCGCCATCGGCATCACGTACTCGCCCGCCAGGCACACGAACAGCTCCTCGGTGTTGAGGTGGCGGTCGAAGCCGTTGGACGGCTCCGAGCGGGTCGACTCCAGGTAGGAGATGTCCACGTCGGTGCCGGAGCCGATGTTGAACCCGCTCATCGCCGGCCAGAACTGCGACGGCCTGCCTTCGTCCTTCTTCGGCCAGCTCACCTTGCGCGCCACCGCGGCGAATTCCGGCGCATCGGTGTCCTTCACCGGAATGGTCCTCAGCTTGTCGTTGCCCATGCAGAACTCCTTGTCGGACTGTCGTTTTGATGGCCCCATGATAGCCCGCCGCCGCTTGCGTGGTCATGCCCGATCGGCACTCCGGCACGCGGGTCACGGAGACGGCGGGCTCACGTCGACCACGCAGACCGAGATCGTGCGACGGTCACGAGGGACGCGAGATCAGCCGGGTTCGCGGGTCGACCATCGCGCAAGGTCTCGCAGGTCGGGTCGACGCTGGGAATGCCGGTAGAGGGCGTCGCGCCGCACCACGCGCTGTCGGTCGCGAGCGGTGGCCAGGTTCAGCTTCCAGGAGGACAGCGCCTCGTCTGTCGCGAGCTCGTCCAGCGCAGCGCTTGCTTCCGGGTCGGGAAGCGCTGCCAAGCGCTGGATCATCCGGTAGACACATGGCGCCACGCTGGCGGACTCGGTGGCCAAGACATCCGAGTCGTGCGAGAACCAACGTCCGAGGGTACTTCCCAGCACACTGATGTAGTACTTCAGAGCCGGTACCTCCAGTTCGTCTACGGTGGGACCCGCCGACCGCAGGAACTCGGCGAGGTGCGAGAGGCGCCTTTCCGTGCGTCCGACGAAGTCGGACAAGGGATCGAGGTAGCTGTGCGGAAGAACAATGACTCCCATTGCCAGCCAATGAACCCTCTGCGCGACGGTCATGCTCGGTCGGGAAAGCTTGTCCGCAATCAAACCAAGAAAGGACCGTCGATCGGCGTACCGGTGGGCGGCATGGAGCAGATCGTCCAGATTCTGAAGCTGCGCCGCCGTGCAACGCAGGGGGAAGCCGCGCAGCAGCGGCATGGCCGCATGACGGGCTACGCGAGCATGATCTTCTCCGAGTAGCTGATGAACGATGGAGTAGTCGTGCTTACCGCTGCGAAGAATCGAAGCTACGCAACGGACGAGTACGTCGGCGACGGTTTCCGGACACCGGTCCAGCAGCGTCCGGTACCACGTGGAACCCTGCTGTCCCAGGCGGAGGGCAGGCGAGCCGTAACGGAACGCGAGAGCCTGCCTGACCTGTTTGTCACTCAGTCGGAGCACGGCCTCCGGCTCAAGCTCTTCCATACCGGCCAGGAACGGTAGAGCAACGCGGTACTCCTGGCCGCTTCCCGCAGAACTGATGATCTCGGATGGTTCCGGAACGTCGTTACGGCACAGCGTGCCACGCATGCCGGCGAGGGCCGCCGCGATCAGGGATTCTTCGTATCGAAAGAGATTCCTGATCCGCTCTTCAGGACTGCTTCCGCGAGCCTCCACGAGCGAGCCGAAGTATGCCTTCCCGATCCAATACAGCGTATCGATACGATCCGTTCCGGAACGCAGTTCTGCCACATTGGAACGTACGTGGGCTATCCAATCGCCATGGTTCCTCTCTCGTTCCTCGCGCAAGCGGCGTCGCTCCTGGATGTCGCTCCGATATGGGACGATGGGACTCATGCTTCCTCGAGCCAGTGGCTCGCGGGTGAGGCGAGGAACTCTTCAAGCCGTATGCCGCCCTGTCCGACCAGCAGCGAGCGACGAGGGCCATACTGCCGTTCGAATTCCCGGACTCCCGGCAGCTTGGTGGTCGCGCCCCTGCGCGCGAGGCGACGTCTGCGACACCTGCCCCTTGCGGCGCGGACGTGGTAGGGTGGTGCAAGACCGCTTGCATGGCCCCACCTCGCTGTCGCCTGCCTGCTCCCGGCTCCATCCCGTGTGCGTCGCCCTGTGCCGGCGGTCACGCCCTTCCCCGGTGCTGAACCGTGGCGCTGGCTGAACGCCTGCGCGCGACCGGGCGGCGCGCGCGCACCACCACGTTCGCGTCTCTGGCGGTGCGCGACTTCCGCCTGTTGTGGTTCGGCCTGCTGATCCTGTTCGGCGCCTCGCAGGTCCGCATGGTGGCGTCCGGCTACCTGGCCTACGACCTGACCAGCTCGCCGCTCCTGCTCAGCCTGGTCGCGGTCGGCTACGCCGTGCCGATGCTGTCGCTGGCGCTGGTCGGCGGCGCGGTGGCGGACCGGTTCGACCGTCGCCGGCTGGTGCAGGTGGCGCAGGCGATGTTCTCGATGGTTGCGCTGGCGGTCGGCCTGGCGATTCAATTCGGACAGGTCACCTGGGTGCACCTGCTGGCGTCGTCGGCGCTGCAGGGCATGCTGTGGGCGCTCCTGGTGCCGGCCCGGCAGGCGATGATTCCCGGGCTGGTGGGGCGCCGGCTCACCACCAATGCGCTGTCCCTCATGGCGGCCGGGTTCAGCCTGACCACGCTGGTGGGGCCGGCCCTCGGCGGATGGCTGTACGGGCTGTTCGGCCCCGCCGCGACCTACTACTTCGTCGCGGCCATGGGTGTCGGCGCGGTATGGATGACCGGGCGGATCACGTCGAGGTACGTGCCCGCCGTCGGCGGCACCCAGCAGGCGGCGATCCGGCAGGGGCTCACCTACATTCGCCGCCAGCCGGACATCGTCATACTGTTCGTGATCTCGGTGGTATACGCGCTGGTGGCGATGCCGTTCCGGCTCATCCTGCCGGTGTTCGTGGTCGACCTGTACCAGCGCGGCCCGGAGGTGCTCGGCCTGCTGGTGACCGCGATGGGCGTGGGCTCCGTCGGAGCGGCGGTGGTGGTGGCCAACGTGGGGCCGGGGCGCCGCGGACTGATCCTGCTGAGCGGCGCGATCGTGGCCAGTACCGCGATCCTGGTGATGTCGGGTCTGGCGCTGTTCTGGGTGGGGCTGGCGTGCATGCTGGTCCTCGGCGTGGGCGATGCCATCCGCAAGGCGCTCAACCAGGCGGTGATGCTGGAAATCGCCGACGAGGAGTACCACGGGCGCGTGGCGAGCGTGTTCATGATCTCGTTCGGCTTGGTGCCGCTGGGGGCGCTGCCGGCCGGCGCCCTGGCGGAAGCGTTCGGCGGCCAGGTGGCGGGTGCCGTGATGGGCGCGTTCATGTTGCTGGTGTCGGTAGTGCTGCTCACCAACCGGCGCTTGCGAACCCTGCGCTGACCAGCAGCGCTGCGCTGACCAGCAGCGCTGCGCGAGAGCGCGCGCCGGCGGCGATAGGCGCGCAGCGAGAAATCCGCTACCCTGAAGGCGACGCGACGACCATGTACGAGTTGGTAGTTCACGCGCTATTGTGCTGCGATCGGATCATCACCGAGAACAACGGAAAAAAGGGGCTGATCGGCGTGTTTCAGTCCTTTCAGTTTTCGCGCGTACCGTCGCCGGCGGTGCCGTGGTTCATCTACGGGGCGCTCGGCAGCGTGTCGCGCGGCACCCACGAATTCAGCGTTAGCGTGACCCACGGCCAGTCGTCGGAGGAAGTGGCCGCGCGCAGCGGCGAGATCCACGTGGCGGGCGAACGCGAGGACGTGGAGCTGGTGCTGCCGATCACCTGCAACTTCCACCACTTCGGCGCCTACGTGATTACGTTGGAAGTGGGCGACGAACTGGTCGCCAGCCGCATTTTGCGCGTCATCACGGCCGCGTCCAACAAGCCCGCGCCGCGGCGCAGCAACGGATCATCGGGATAGCGGACGCCGCCGTCACGGCCGCGCGCGGTCGATGCCGCGGGTTCTGAGCATGGCGGCGAGCGCAAGCAGCATCAGCAGCAGCGCGAGTGCCACGTACAGCAGGAACCCCCGGCGAATGCCGGTGTTCTGCGCCACCGCCGCCACCAGGAACGGAAACACCAGCGAGCCGATGCCTCCGCCGCTGGAGGCAAACCCCACCACCATGCTCTGCCTGCGCGGCGGAACGTAGCTGCCGACGATCGACATCACCAGCGGATAGATGGAGGAGAACCCGAACCCGGCCGCCACGAATCCGGCCGCCGCGGCGAGCGGTCCGCCGGCGGCAACGGCCACGATCAGCCCGCCCGCGGCCACTCCGGCGAGCGCCAGGATAGCCAGCGCGGATTGCCTCCCCGTATAGCAGAACGCAAGCAGGAGCCGGCCCGCCAGGATGCCGCCCCAGAACAGCGTTACCAGGTTCGCCCCTTGCGCCGGGCTGCGGCCGAGCACGCTCACGAAATACTCGCCGATCCAGCCCGACACGCCCACCTCGGCGCCGACGTATATGAACAGCAGGGCCACGCACAGCGCCACCAGCACGGGGTCGAATGGCAGCTCGGCCGGCCTGACCGCGTGCGCGCTCCGCTCGCCGTTGCCGCGGTCCGACGCGGCGCCGGCTCGGCGGGCAGCGCGCCGGGTGGAGGGAGGGCGCTCGTCGAGGCGGTGGAACGGCAGCATCGCCAGCCAGATGGCGGCGAGCGCGGTACCGGCGGCGATGATGCGGAACACCGTCTGCCACGGTGCTCCGGTGTCCAACAGCCGCGCGGCCGCCAACGGTCCGAGCATGCCGCCGACCGAGAACGCCGCGTGCAGCAGGTTCATGAGCTGGCTGCGCCCGTCGCGTTCCATGCGCACCGCGCCGTAGTTGATTACCACCTCCACGCAGCCGCTGCCGACGCCGACCAGTCCGTGCAGCAGCACGTTGGCCGCCAGCGCGGGCGTGGCGCCGAACAGGGCCAGCGCGCCCGCGATCAGTACCAGGCCGACCACCGCGGTGACGCGCAGGCCGATCCGGCGCACCACGAAACCGCTGGCAAAGGTGGCGCCGAAGTAGCCGAACGAACCGGCTGCCAGCACGGTTGCCGCGGCCGTGTAGCTCCAGTCGAAGGAACGGATCATCTGCGGAAGCACGGCGCCCATGGCGGTGAAGTTGGCGCCGAACAGGAGGCTTATCGCCAGCAACCCGCTGTACAGCGAGCGGAATTGCGCCGGTACGCGCGGGAGACGATTGCTGATGCTCATCGGAGGCGGGCAACCGTACCACGCCTGGCCGCCGTTGGGGGCGGTGCGGCAGTCCGGGCAAGGGTGCGCACGTTGGGGCCATTCGGGCTGGCATTGCACCTTGCATATGGTACGGTGCGGCCCGTGGAACAGGAGAGGGCAGCAGCGGCCGGGCCGGCGCGCGCGACCCTGCCGCGCAGGAGACTGGGACGCACCGGCCTGGAGGTCTCCGTGCTGGGGCTGGGCGGTGCGTTCCTGGGCGCGGCGCGCGAGCGCGACAATCCGGTCGCCGAGCGCGCGGAGATTGCGTCCGCCACGGTACGGGCGGCGGTGGAGTTCGGGATCAACTACATCGACACGTCACCGTTTTACCAGGACGAGGTCGCCGAGCGCAGCCTGGGTGTCGCGCTGAGCGGATTGAGCCCGGAACAGCGGGACGGGCTTTACGTGTCGACCAAGGTGGGCACTCGCTCCGGGATGGTGGGGCAATACGACGGAGCGTCGGTGCGCAGGTCGCTCGCCATCAGCCGGGACGCGCTCGGGCGCGACTACCTCGACATCGTGTTCATACACGATCCCGTGTCGGACGAGCACGTGGACCAGGTTCTGGCCGGCGGCGGCGGCGCCGAGGCCATCGAGGAGCTCAAGGCCGCCGGCAAGGTGGGCGCGCTCGGTCTCGGGGTGCGCAACCACCGCTGGCACCGCCGCTGCATCGAGGACGGCCGTTTCGACGTGGTGCTGTTGCCCTACGACTACAGCCCGGTGCGCGACAGCGCCCGTTCGCTGATCGAGTTGGCGCGGGAGCACGATGTCGGCGTGGTGAACGCGTCGCCCTACCTGCGCGGACTGCTCGCCGGCCCCGACCCGGCTGACCCGGCGCGCTCCGGCAACCAGGAGCCGCGGGACGTGCAGCGCGCGGCCGCGGTATACGCCTGGTGCCGGGAGCGCGGCGTCGACGTGGGCGCGCTGGCGGTGCAGTTCAGCACCCGCAACACGGGCATCGGGTCGACGCTGGTCGGCAGCCGCGACGCGGCGGAGATCGCTGCCAGCTACCGGCATGCCACCGCGGAGTTGCCGGAGGGTATCTGGGCCGAGTTCGAGGCGGCGGCGGCTCGATTCCCGGCTGCCGCGCCGGGCGGCGAGACCGGGATCGCGATATGACGCGCCGGCCCGGTGGATCCGTCGCCGCGACGCGTGGAGGCGGGGTTCGTGCTCCGGTGTACGAATGATTACCTTGTAGGCGGAATCGCAAGGAGGAGCGAGCGATGTCAGTGTTGGATGGGTCGGATGGGGTGGTCGATTTCGACAAGCTCGGCGGTATGGTGCCGGTCATCGCGCAGGATGATGAGGACGGCGCGGTGCTGATGATGGCGTACATGAACCGCGAGGCGCTCGCCGAGACGCTGCGCACCGGCCGCGTGTGCTACTTTTCGCGCAGCCGCAACAAGCTGTGGCGCAAGGGCGAGGAGAGCGGCAACGTGCAGGAGCTGCGCGGGCTGTACGTGGACTGTGACGGCGACGCGATCCTGGTGAAGGTACGGCAGATCGGCGGTGCCGCCTGCCATGAGGGCTACCGGAGTTGTTTCTTTCGTCACGTGGCCGACGGAGAACTGCACGTGGTCGCGGAGCGGGTGTTCGATCCCGAGGCGGTGTACGGCCGATGAGCCCGCGGGTACTGAAGTTCGGCATCCCGGCCGGCAGCCTGCAGGACGCCACCGCCGAGCTGTTCCAGCAGGCGGGGTACCGCATCACCTTCCGGTCGCGCTCCTACTACCCGGAGATCGACGACCCGGAGATGGAGTGCATCCTGATCCGCGCCCAGGAGATGGCTCGCTACGTCCAGGACGGCGTGATGGACGCGGGGCTGACCGGGCACGACTGGATCGTCGAGAACCGCGCCACGGTGGTGGAAGTCGCCGAGCTGGTGTTCTCGAAGGTGAGCCGCCGGCCGGTGCGCTGGGTGCTGGCGGTGCCGGAGGACTCCCCGGTGCACAGCGCGCGCGACCTGCAGGGCAAGCACATCGCCACCGAGGCGGTGAACCTCACCACCGACTACCTGAAGCGGCACGGCGTGCAGGCGCACGTGGAGTTTTCCTGGGGCGCCACCGAGGTGAAGCCGCCGCGCCTTGCGGACGCCATCGTGGAGATTACCGAAACCGGCAGCTCGCTGCGCGCCAACAACCTGCGCATCGTCGACACGATCGTGGAGAGTACGCCGCGGCTGATCGCCAACGAAACGGCGTGGCAGGACGAGTGGAAGCGGCGCAAGATCAACAACATCACGCTCATGCTGCGCGGCGCGATGGCGGCCGAGGGCAAGGTGGGGCTGATGATGAACGTGCCGCAGGACAAGGTGGACGGCGTGGTGGCGGTCCTTCCGGCGTTGCAGAAACCGACCCTGTCGGGGCTGGTGAACGGCGACTGGATCGCAGTCAACACGGTGATCGACGAGGCGGTGGTGCGCGACATCATTCCACGCCTCAAGGAGGCCGGGGCGAGCGGCATCGTGGAGTATCCGCTCACCAAGATCATCGAATAGCGCGCCGCGGCGTAGTCACTGCCCGTCTTTCTTCGCTGTGCCGGGGTCGGGCGCGAGAAAGTCCAGGTCGGCGCCGAGGTGGGCGGGCAGCACGTGCTCGGCGTGCAGGCGCCGCCAGCCGCGCCGGGGCGGTGCCGGCGGTAGGGGCGCGCGCGTCCGGCGGGCGGCCAGTTCCCGCTCGGATACCAACAGGTCGATCCGTCCGCGGTCGGCGTCCAGCTCGATCTGGTCGCCGTCTTCGACCAGGGCCAGCGGGCCGCCGCGCGCCGCCTCCGGCGAGCAATGCAGCACCACGGTGCCGCCGGCGGTGCCGCTCATGCGCGCGTCCGACACTCGTACCATGTCACGCACGCCGGCCTCCGCCAGCTTGCGGGGAATCGGCACGGACCCGGTCTCCGGCATGCCGGCCGCCGCGGGGCCGCTGTTGCGCAGCACAAGGACGTGGCCGGGGGTCACCGGCAGGTCCGGATCGTCGATGCGGTCCGCCAAGTCCGCGGGCGACTCGAACACCAGCGCCGGTCCGCGGTGCCGCAGCAGGGCGGGCGTGGCGGCGGAGCGCTTCAGCACCGCCCCGTCCGGTGCCAGCGAGCCGCGCAGCACCGTGAGCGCCCCCGGCGGACCGATCGGCTCGTCCAGCGTGCCGATTACGCGGTCGTGGGCGATGGATCGGGCGGTGAGTGAGCGCCCGCTCTTGCCCTTCTCAACCTCGTGGCGGGTACTCCCGGCGTTCGTTGTGGCCGCTTCCGGCGGTTTGTCGCTCGCGGCGGAGCGGCCCGCTTCGCCGGCGCCGCCAGCGGCTTCGGCGACCTTCGTGGCAGACACGCGGCGCGCGGCGAGTTGTTCACCCAGCGTCCGTCCGCTCACGCACCGGGCGTCGAGGTGCAGCAGCGGACGCAGCTCGGCGAGCACTGCCGGCATGCCGCCGGCGCGGTGCAGGTCCTCCAGCCACAGCGCGCCACTCGGCTTGCAGTTGACCAGCAGCGGGACGCGCGCGGCGGCCGCCTCGAAGTCGGCCAGGGTCAACGGCACGCCGGCGCGGCGAGCGATCGCCAGCAGGTGGATGATGGCGTTGGTGGAGCCGCCGATCGCCAGCAGGACGCTAACCGCGTTGGCGAACGCCGCCGCCGTGAGCACCTGCCGCGGGCGGACCGGCGCCTGCGCCAGGGCGGCGGCACGGCGGCCGGATGCCACGGCGTGGCGCAGGCGGGCGCCGGAGCCGGAGGGGGCGGCGGCGCCGCCCGGCAGCATCAGCCCGAGCGCTTCGCCGAGGCACGCCATCGTGGAGGCGGTGCCCATCACCATGCAGGTGCCGCCGGTGGGGCACAGCTCCTGCTGCACCTCGCTCAGTTCATGGCCGGCCAGCTCGCCGGCGCGGAACTGCTGCCAGTGCGCGCGGCAGTCGGTGCAGGCGCCGAGCCTGGTGCCGCGCCAGAAGCCGGTGCGCATCGGACCGGTCACCACCGATACCACCGGCACGTCCGCCGATGCGGCGGCCATCAACTGCGCCGGCACCGTCTTGTCGCAGCCGCCGAGCAGCACCGCCGCATCCATCGGGTAGGCGGTGAGCGCCTCCTCGGTCTCCATCGCGAGCAGGTTGCGGTACAGCATCGAGGTGGGCGAGATCAGGATCTCGCCCAGCGAGAGGGTGGGCAGGGTGAGCGGCAGCGCACCGCCCTGCAGCACGCCGCGGCGCACCGCGGCCAGCAGCGCCGGCATGTCACGGTGACAGGTGGTGTAGTCGGAGCTGGTGTCCACGATGGCCACCACCGGCCGGTCGACGTCGGCATCGTCGTACCCGGCTGACGCCAGGAATGCACGCCGGAGAAAAGAACTGAAGCCGGGGTCGCCGTAGTCGGTGAGCCGGCCGTCGATGCCGGGGGAGGGACGGGCCATGGCAGTCTCGGCCTACGGTGCGCGGACCGCGGCGTCGTCGAGTTCCCGGTGGCCGGCGCGCAGGTCTTCGAGGTAGCGGGTCAACTCCTGCGACTTGCCGCGCAGCGATACCAGGGCGGCCGGCTCACCGGCGGGGGCGGCGCGCAGGCGTGGAATGTCGAGCGAGAGTTGGCGCAGCGCCAGTATCGCGGACTTGGCACGCAGATCGGTCATTTCGATGCGTTCCTGCAGATCCTGGAGCGACTTGAGCTGCCCCTCGTACTGCGCCACCGCCGTTTGGTATTCGCGGCGCAACTCGGCGGAGGTGGCTTCATCCAGCTTGCCGTTCAGGACGGCGAGTTCCTCGGTGATTTCCGCCGCGGATACGCGTGCGCCGGCGCGTTCCAGCTCGCGGCGCGCCTGCAGCAGCGCGCCGATGTGGCGCGTATAGGTGTCGAGCTCCGGCTGCAGCTCCGTGCGCCAGCGATCCGCGTCCGCCCCGCCGCCTTGCAGATCGGCGAGGATCGCCTCGCGCAGTTCCGCCGCCTCCGCCAGCAGCGGTGCATCGGAGAGCAGCACCTCGGCGTCGTCCACCGGGAGCGTCGCCAAGTCGGCAACCGCCGAGTCGAGGTCCAATCCGTCGTCGGCCAACTCGCGGCGCAGGCGCCGGCTCCGCGAGCGCGCCACGGCGTAGTGAATGGCAAGGGGAGGGCCGAGCGCCAGGACAATCGGGATAATTGCCCACGGGCCGTCCCTCGGCGTAAGGAGGACGTTGAGCCCGATCAGGAACGCCGACAGCCCCGCGGCCGTGGTGAGGTGGTGGCGCAGGCGGCGGCGAACGGCGAACAGCTTGCGAACCCGCTGCAGCGCGCGCTTGGTGAGCGGTGGGAGCGCCGCGGCCTCGCGCGCCTCCCGCGCCCGGACGCGGGCCTCGGTATGGTGGTGCAGCAACCCGATTCCCCAGGCGGCGAGCGGAAACAGGAACCACAGAAAGCGAGGTGACGTGAGCAGGTTTACCAGCAGGAGCCCGGCGTTGACGGCGGCGTAGGTGACGCCGTGCACGGTCAGTGCGGACTTGGCGCTCTCCGCCCGCGCGCGGCACCGGTGCACAAAACCTGCCAGCCGCTGGCGCAACGGGCCTTTCGCCGCCGGGCGCTCTTCCGGCTCGTTAGGTTGCCTGCCCATGGTTCCTGTGATCATCATACTAACATGTGACGAGTCGGTTCGGTCACTCCGTGACAGGGAAGACGATGAAAACCGATACCCAAGCATCGCTTGCCGGCAGGCTTCTGCGGACCAAGGGCTCCAATCGACGCGCACGGGTGCAGCGGCGATGATCGCCGTGGGCGTCTTCATCGCCTTCGCGCACGCCGTGTGCTGGAGCGCCACCAGCGTCGTGTTGCGCCATCTTTCGCAGCGGCTGGACCCGTTCGTGCTCAACGGGCTGCGTGCGCTGCTGGGAGCGGCGGTGATCGTGGTCTGGTTCCTGGCCGCGGGAGCACCGGGGGCGTCGACCTTCACCCCCGAGCGCGTTCTGCTGATCGTGGCGGCCATCGTGGTAGGCGGGCTGGTCGGCGACACGTGCAGCGTGGTGGCGCTGCGCTTGGTGGGCGTCGCGCGTACCGTGCCGGTGGTCTGCAGCTTCCCGATATTCACGATGCTGTTCGGGTTTCTCCTGTTGGGAGACGCGCCGCCGCTGCTGGCGATGTTCGGCGCCCTGCTGGTGGTCGCGGCGGGGGCGCTGCTGTCGCTCCCGGAGCGCCGGCCGCGGGCAGCGCCGAGGACCGCGGCGGACGGAACGCAAGCCCCCGTACCGGATGTTGCGCGGCGCAAGCGCAGGATCGGGCTGCTGCTGGCCACGATCACGGCGGCGGTTTGGGGCCTGGAGGTGATTCTGACCGCCAAGGCCGCCGAGGGCATGACCACCCTGGCCGTGAATGCCGTGCGCGTGCCGATCGCGGCACTGCTGTCGCTCAGCGTGGCGCTGCGGCGTCCCGGGGCGCTGGATGCCGCCGAGCGGGTGCTCAGCGACCGCCGCACGCTGTGGCTGCTGGTCCTGGGCGGCCTGCTGGGCTGGGTGGTGGTGGGAATGCTCTACGTGGAGTCGATCAAGCTGGCGGGCGCCACCTTCACGGCCATCGTCGGCGCCACGGCGCCGCTGTACGCCGCCCCCCTGAGTGCCCTGCTGCTGCGCGAACCGCCCGGTGCCATGACCCTGGCCGCAACCATGCTGGCGGTGGCCGGCGTGATCCTGGTGCTCCTGGCGTAGGAAGCCGCCCGAGAGGCGGGCAGGCGAGCGCGGGGCTCGCGCTCAGCCGCCGCCGTTGCGGTTCAGGGTGGCGGTCGCGAACACGACGTGGAACGGCTTGCAGTAGATCACCACGCTGCCGTAGCGCGCCACGTCCACGTCCTCCGGTATGTTGTAGTTCTGGTCGCCGACGTTGCCCTTCAGAGACCCCAGGTCGATGTACTCGCCCAGGTCGTGGCGATTGGTGGGCAGCGGCGCGGCCGCCAGCAGGACGTGCAGGTCGGGGCCGTTGGTGGCGCGGAACTCCTCGAAACGCAACACGCGGCCGATCGCCGGAATGTCGTACAGCTTGGCGAGGCCGCTGCCCTTGTGGAACCGGTCGGCGTCACGGAACTCGCCGGCCGCCAGCAGCACGGGCGCCCCCGGCATCGGCTCGATGGTGTGCTTGTCCGGCATCGCCGCCGCGAACCGCTCCACGTCCTTGCGGATGCGCTCGCGTGCCCGTTCCGGCATCGCGTCCATCTCGTCCGCGGAGGGTATGGCGTCCATGATCGTCTGCTCCATGGCGTCCATCTCGTCCGCCGACATCTCCCGCATCTCCGCCGTGGTCGGTATCTCGATCGGGAACGCCTCGCTGACCATCCGATTGATGAACAGCGGCGACGCCAGATACCAGCCCACGGCCACCACCACCACGGCTCCAACCGCGATCGCCCCAGTCACTATTGCACGCCGATTCATGTTTCTATTGTACTGTTTTTTGCGGGAGCCGCGTTACGCCCGGTGTGGCCCGTACCGCTCATGCGTGTCTCGGTCGGCCCGGTAGACAACCTGTCCGCCGGCAAGGAACGGCACCGCCATGCCCCACAGTTCGCCGGCACGGCCGCGGATCGGACTGCTACTGTATTGCGGCAGGTAGACACGGCGCATGCCGTCGCTGGTGTTGGGGCCGCTGCGGTGCAGGTTGTAGCTGCTGAACGCCGCGATGCTCCCTGCCGGTGCGATCACCGGCTCGCCCGGGTCGTCGCCGGCGTACCCCACCAAGTCGTTGCTGCCCTCCTCGCGGCTGTGCGGGTAGATGGTGTCGCGCGTGCCGCCGCGCGAATGCGGCAGTACGTACGCGGTGCCGTTGGCCTCGTCGACGTCGTCGAGCGCACACCAGCAGGTCAGGTAGGGCGGGTGGGTGGCGTTCGGGTCGCGCGTCCGGACGTAGCCGGAGTCCTGGTGCCAGGCGAACTTCATGCCCTGCTCCGGCCCCTTGACCACCCACTGCTCGTTGAACAGGTACACCTCGTCGCCGAGCAGGCGCCGCGTCACCTCCGCCATCAGCTCGCCGAAGATGAAGCCGCGCATGCGCCGGCTGGTGCGGTAGCGGTTGGCGATGAAGTAGCGGCTGCCGCGGTGGGTGATGCCGATGGACGAGATGCCCTGCTCGTCCATCACCGCGTCGATGTAGCCGAGAAAGTAGGAGCACTCCTCGCGCAGCATGGTCACCGTCTCGGGATCGATCACGCCCTCCAGGATGCACAACCCTTCCTCGCGAAACCGCTCGCGCTGCGCGTCGCCGACCACCGAGTTGCCGTTCGTCATCTGTCGTCTCTCCTGGTCAGTCGTAGGTCCGGATGCCGGTGCGGTGGGCGGCAACCCAGTCCCAGTTGATCTGCGCCCCGAGCCCGGGCGCCTGGCCCACCGGCACGTGGCCGCGTTTGTCGATTGCTTCCAATTCATCGCGATGGTCCAGGTACAGTTCGGTGGCGTGCGACGGCGGTGCGTTGGGACCGAGCAGGCCCATCTCGTAGTAGTTGGTGTTGCGGATCGCGGCCATGCACTGCCGCGCCGCCGGGCTCGGGCCGTGAAACTCGATGTCGATGCCGAGCGCTTCGGCGGCGTGGGCCAGCTTCATTACCCCGGTAATGCCGTCGTAACCCACGTCGCCGCGCACGTAGTCGGTGGCGTCGGCCACTACGAAGTCGATGTGCGGCTCCAGCGAGCGCACGTGCTCGGTCTGCAGCAGCGGGGTCCTGATCAACTGGCGCAGCTTGCGGTGCGCGAACTGGGAGATGCCGCCGTCGCGGAACGGATCCTCGTACCAGAAGAACCCGGCTTCGTCGCAGGCGCGCCCCACCTTGACGGCGTCGCCGAATGTGCGCAGCTCACAGGCGGGGTCGAGCATCAGGTCCATTTCCTCGCCGACCGCCTCGCGCACTGCGAGCACGTTGGCCACCTCCTGCGCCACCGGCGCCTTGCTCCAGCCGTGGATCTTGAACGCCGGGTATCCCATCTCCCGGCACTGCACCGCGAAGTCGGCGTACGCCTGCGGGCTGTCGAGGCCGCCGGCCTGGTCGCCGTGGTAAGTGCTGGCGTAGCACGGTACCGACTCCTTGTGGCCGCCGAGCAGGCGATGGATCGGTACGTCGAACAGCTTGCCGGCGATGTCCCACAGCGCATTGTCGATCGGCGCCACGCCGATGCGGGCGCTCTGCCGCAGGGCGCGCTTGATGTCGTCGTAGATCTTTTCACGGTGCAGGACGCTCTTTCCCTTCAGGTAGTGCCAGAACTGCGGAATGGTCGACAGCTCGGAGGCACGCCCCGCCAGGCACTCGCCGACCGGACCGGTGTCCGTGACCAGGCGCACAATCTGGCCGCCGCCGACCAGCCGTCCGCCCGGCTCGTACACCATGTTGAAGCCATCCTCGTCATGCCCCATGTCGGGCAGTTCGTAGCGGTACTCGTGGATCTCTATCTTGGTGATCTTGGGATCGTTCATGCCTGTGGTGCTCCGGGCGCCACCTTGGGGAGTGCCATGGCGGTTGTCAACCGGCCGGTGCAACGGCATCCATGATAGAGTAGCCGCCGTGAGGAGTGGGGCGTGAATCTGGCGGCGGGACTGGAGCGGCGTGCGTCCGAGGGGCGGCCGGTGCGGGTGGGGATGATCGGCGCCGGCAAGTTCGGGTCGATGTTTCTGGCCCAGGCGCGGCGCACGCCGGGAATGCACGTGGTGGCGATCGCCGATCGCGACGTGCCCAAGGTGCGCGGCCTGCTGGCGGCGGCCGGCTGGGAGGCGGAGCAGTTCGCGGCGCCATCGCCGGCGGCGGCGCGCGACAGCGGGCGCACCCACCTCGGCGAGGACGGCGAAGATGTGATCGCCGCCGACGGCATCGACGTGCTGGTGGAGGCGACCGGCGATCCGCGCGTCGGGCTGCGGCACGCGGTGGCGGCGATCGACGGCGGGCTGAGCGTGGTGATGGTGACGGTGGAGGCCGACGTGGTGGCCGGACCGCTGCTTGCCGAGCGCGCGGCGGCCGCGGGCGTGGTGTACAGCCTGGCGTACGGCGATCAGCCGGCGCTGATCTGTGAGCAGGTGGACTGGGCGCGCACCGCCGGCTTCCGCGTCACCGCGGCCGGCAAGGGGACTCGCTACCTGCCCTCGTTCCATCAATCAACTCCCGACACGGTATGGAATAACTTCGGCATCGACCAAGCTGTGGCCACACGTGGCCGCATGGCTCCGCAGATGTTCAACAGCTTCATCGACGGCAGCAAGTCGGCGATCGAGATGACCGCGGTGTGCAACGCCACCGGCCTGGTGCCGCAGCCGGACGGATTGAGCTTTCCGCCGGTGGCGCGCGACCAGCTCGCCGACCGGCTGCGCCCGCGGGCGGTTGGCGGCGTGCTGGCGGTGGAGCCGGGTGGGGACGCCGTGACCGAGGTGGTGTCAAGCCTCAACCGTGACGGCAGCGCGGTGCCGCACGACCTGCGCATGGGCACGTACGTGGTGGTGGCGGCGGGCCAGGCGTACGTCGCCCAGTGCATCCGCGAGTACGGCTTCCAGGCCGACGCCACCGGCTCCTACCTGGCGCTGTACCGGCCCGACCACCTGATCGGCCTGGAGCTGGGCGTGTCGATCGCATCGGTGGCGCTGCGTGGCGAACCGACCGGCGCGGCCACCGGCTTCCGCTCCGACGTGGCCGCCGTGGCGAAGTGCGACCTGGCCGCCGGCGAGGAGCTGGACGGCGAGGGAGGCTACACCGTCTGGGGCAAGCAGCTCCCGGCGGCCCGCTCCGTGGAGCTGGGCGCGCTGCCGCTCGGCTTGGCGCACGGCGTCACCCTGCGGCGACCGCGTCGTTCGGGCGAGGTGTTGCGCTGGGCCGACGTGACCGTTGACGAGACCGACCCGGCCGTGGTCCTGCGCCGCGCGATGGAAAATCGCTTCCGCAACGGTTGAAGCGGCAGCGCCATCGGGCCCGTTATTGGGTATGGTAGGAGGTGGAAATGGGAGATCCTATGACGCTGAGGGACGACGATGTCGGTCGCATCGGAGAATACGTAAAGCCGTGGCTGCGCGAGGTGGTGGGCGAGATGGTTCCGCACCTGGAGCGTGGCAACGCCGGCAGCCAGCTTGTTGAAAGGTCGATCAGAATCGAGGAGGAGCTCAGAGCGCAACGGGTGTTGATGGATGAGCGGTTCGGATTCATGGCGGACCGCTTCACAGCGGCGGACAAGCGCTTCGACGACATGATCGCCCAGATGAATGCGCGTTTCGAGGCGGCGGACAAGCGCTCCGACGACATGATCGCCCAGATGAATACGCGTTTCGAGGCGGCGGACAAGCGCTTCGACGACATGATCGCCCAGATGAATGCGCGTTTCGAGGCGGCGGACAAGCGCTCCGACGACATGATCGCCCAGATGAATGCGCGTTTCGAGGCGGCGGACAAGCGCTCCGACGACATGATCGCCCAGATGAATACGCGTTTCGAGGCGGCGGACAAGCGCTCCGACGACGTGATCGCCCAGATGAATGCGCGCTTTGAGGACGTGATCGGTCAGATGAATGCGCGCTTCGAGACGGTGGACCGGCGGTTCGAAGAGTCGAGAGCGCACACCGACAGCCGGTTCAAGACGCTTACCTGGATGATCGGTATCGGGTTCGTGGTCATTACTTCGTTGACGACGCTGTTTGCGCTTCTCGGCTGAGCTGGTCGCCCGCGTGCCGTGGCAGCGACGCGGTGACCGATGTGCGGGTCGGTCACCGCGCCAGCTTGCGTCATCCGGCCGCTACGGTGGGCGATCCGGCCAGTTGGGCGAAGTCGCCTGATTCCAGCACCTCGGTTTCCAGCAGGCGGTCGGCGACCGCCTTCAGGGCAGCGCGCTGCTTGCGCAACAGGTCCACGACGCGCCGGTAGCGGTCGCGGATGATGCGCGCCGTTTCCTCGTCGATGTACTGCTGGGTCGCCTCCGAGTACTCGCGGTTGACGGCGTGGCCGTTGTGGCCGAGTAGCGAGCTTGCGCCGCGCACGCACCGCCAGCAACGCCGCTTCGTTGACGATGTTGGCCAGGTCGGCGCCGGCGAAGCCGGGCGTGGCGCGCGCCACTTCCCGCAGGTCCACCTCCGGTTCCAGCTTCACGCCGGCGCTGTGGATCTTCAGGATCGCCTCGCGGCCGGTCAGGTCCGGCTTGTCGACCAGCACCTGGCGGTCGAAGCGGCCCGGTCGCAACAGCGCCGCGTCCAGCACCTCTGGACGGTTGGTGGCGCCGAGTATGATCACCCCGGAGCGGGCGTCGAAGCCGTCCATCTCCACCAACAGTTGGTTGAGGGTCTGCTCGCGCTCGTCGTTGCCTCCCGCCAGGGCGACGCCGCGGCTCTTGCCGATGGCGTCGAGTTCGTCGATGAAGATGATGCACGGCGACTTCTCGCGCGCCTGCTTGAACAGGTCTCGGACCCGTGCCGCACCGACGCCGACGAACATCTCCACGAAGTCGGCGCCGTTGAGGCGGAAGAAGGTAACGCCCGCCTCGCCGGCCACCGCCCGTGCGAGCAGCGTCTTGCCGGTGCCGGGCGCTCCCACCAGCAGCACTCCCTTGGGAATCTTGCCGCCGATTTCGACATAGCGCTCCGGGCTGCCGAGGAAGTCAACCACCTCTTCCAGCTCCGCCTTGGCCTCGTCCGCGCCCGCCACGTCGGCGAAGCGCACGCCGGTCTCTCCCTCGGCCACCACCTGTGCGCGCGACTTGCCGAACGCCATCACGTTGGAGCCCATCGAGCCGAGCCGTTTGAACATGAAGCGCCATACCAGGAACATCAGCCCGAGCGGCACCACCCACTGCAGGATCAGCCCGAGCAGCGTCCGTCCGCCCTGCGCGTCGGCGAAGTACTGGACGCCGTTGTCGTCGAGCAGCGCCACGAATCCGGGGTCCTCGACCCGTACCGTGCGCCATTCGCCCACCGGAGCCGCCGCCGAGCCCGACTCACGCAGGCGGGTCAGTTCGGCCTCGGTGGCGCCGAGTCCGACGTAGTGGTTGTCGGTAATGCGGACGCGCTTGATCTGTCCGTCGCTGATCAGGCTCTTGAAGGTGCTGTAGTCGACGGTGGTGGTCATCTGCCGGCTGCCGACCAGCGAGTTGACCAGCAACAGGACCATGACGCCGAGCACGATGTACCAGATCGAGAAACGAAACTGGCCGCGGCTCGGCGGGCGGATCAGCGGCGGCTGCTCGCGCGGTCCGCCGTCGGACTGCGGCGGCGCGAGGAACTGCCACTTGCCGTCGGAACTGCGGGCGAGGTGCCGGTTGTGGTCGTGGTTGTCGTGGTTGTCGTGGTTGTCGCGGTCATGCATCGGTGTGTGGCTCCATTGGCCTCCACCGACAATGTAGCGGAGCGGCGTGGCCACGGCAGGCGCGGTGCGGGTGGAGCCGAGAGTGGGTGCCGGCGGCGGCGCGGTGCTCAGGGACGGTCGACGGTCAGCAGGTAGAGGTCGGCGACGTTGGTGTTGGTGGGGCCGGGCGTGAACAGCGTACCGGCCTCGGCGCCGAAGCCGTGCGAGTCGTTGTCGGCGAGCGCCGCACGCAGGTCGTGAGCGGCGGCGGCCGAGACCGCGGCCGCGTCGGCGAACGCGCCGGCTGCGTCGTTGGGGCCGTCGTTGCCGTCGGTACCGGCGGCCAGGAAGGTGGCGGCTCGTGGCGGGTCGCTGTCCTCCGCCATCTGGACCAGGAACGCCAGTGCCATCTCCTGGCAGCGCCCGCCTCTGCCGGTGCCGGTGACCGTGACCGTGGTCTCGCCGCCGGCTACGATGCAGGCGGGGAGGCGCAATGCGAGGCGCCCGCTACGCAGGTCGCGGGCCAGGGCATAGAACACGGCGGCGATCTCGCGCGCCTCGCCGGTGAGCTGGGTGGACAGGACGAGGGTGTCGTAGCCGGCGGCGCGCGCAGCGGCCGCCGCCGCGGCCACGGCTGCATGACCGGAGCCGAGGAGCAGGTTGTGGGTTGCCGCGAACGCGCGGTGCCCGGGCTTCGGTGTTTCGGAGATCGCGCCCGTGCGGCCGGCATCGATACGCGCCCGCACGGCGGCAGGTACGGCCGGCCACAGGTCGCAGCGGCGCAGGATCGCGGCCGCGTCCGCATAGGTGGTGGGGTCGGGAGCGGTGATGCCGGAGGCGATGGTGTCGAGCCGATCGCCGACCACGTCCGACAGGATCAGGTTGACGGAGGTCGCCGGGTGGATCAACTCGGCCATGCGGCCCCCCTTGAGGGCCGACAGGTGCTTGCGCACGCAATTGACTTCGCCAATGGTGGCGCCGGCCGCCAGCAGCAGCCGGGTGGTTTCCTGCTTGTCGGCCAAGGTCAATCCGCTGGCGGGCGCGGTCAGCAGCGCCGATCCGCCGCCGGAGATCACGCCGATCAGGAGCGTGTCCGCGCCGGCGCGCCGGCACTCTTCGGCAATCGCACGTCCGGCGGCCGCGCTCCGTTCTCCTGGGACTGGGTGTTCGGCTTCCAAGAGTTGGGCGCAGCGCAGTCCGGCCCCGGCATGGCCGAGCTTCGTTACCACGACGCCGCCGCTCAGGCGTTCTCCCAGCAACGCCTCAACGCCGCGGCCCATTGCCGCGGCCGCCTTGCCGACGCCGACAAGCCGCACCTCCCGGAACCGGTCCAGGTCGATTCGCACCGGCTCGCCGTCGCCTGCGGCGACGAGGGAACTGCCCTCGACGGTTACTTGCTCGGTCACCATCGCGCCCGGATCGACGCGCCGCACGGCGGCGTCATAGAGCGCGACCAGGGCGGCGCGGCTTGGGCTCACGCGCAGCCTCCGGCCGCGAAGTCGCGCCGGTTCGCGAACCGGGCGTGGGTCAGGTCGATCGGCGCGGCGCCGTGGGCGGGCGCCGCACGGCCGGCGAGTCTTGCGGGCATCAGTCCACTCCTCCCGCGGCGATCACGTCGCGGTACCAGTATGCGCTGCGCCGCGGTGTGCGCGTGCCGGTGCGGAAGTCGACGTGCACCAGCCCGAACCGCTTGCGGTAGCCGTGCTGCCACTCGAAGTTGTCGAGCAGCGACCACACGAAGTAGCCGGCCACCGGTGCTCCCGCCGCGACCGCTGCGCCGACGGCTTCCAGGTGAGCGTGCAGGTAGGCTCGACGGGCGCCGTCGTCGTAGTCGCCTTCGGCCCCGCGATCGTCGTCATAGGCGGCGCCGTTTTCGGTGATGTAGATGGCGGCGGGTGCGTACTCGCGCGCCAATCTGAGCAGCACCTCGGCCAGCCCATCCGGATACACCTCCCAGCCCATGGCGGTGCGCTCCGCCGATCCCGCGCCGCCGGCGTCCAGGACGCGAAAGCCCAGCTCGCGCTGGCGCAGACCCGTGCCGTCGGGCCGGTCCGCCGCCACCAGCCACCGGAAGTAGTAGTTGACGCCGATGAAGTCGAGCGGGGCGGAGATGGTGGCGAGGTCGTACTCGTGCACCGCGGGCAGCAGGTCCAATTCCCGGTAGGCGTCGGTCAGGTCCGCGGGGTAGGCGCCACGCAGCAGCGGATCGAGGTACCAGCGGTTCAGGTAGCCGTCGGCGCGCTCGGCGGCGGCACCGTCGGCACCGCCGTCGCCGGCCGGGTGCACCGGCGCCACGTTCAGGGCGATGCCGATGCACGCCCGCGGCGCCAGGTCGCGCAGCACTTCCACCGCCAGGCCGTGCGCCAGCAGCAGGTGGTGGGCCGCCTGCAGGGCGGTGTCGAGGCCGCGCAGCCCCGGCGCATGCACGCCGTGCTCATGCCCCAGGTGGGCAGCGGCGTGCGGTTCGTTCAGGGTAGCCCACAGCGCCACCCGGTCGCCGAGGCGCCGCACCACCTGCTCCGTGAAGTCGGCGAAGTAGCGCGCGGTGTCCCGCACCGGCCAGCCGCCGCGCTCCTGCAGGCCCTGCGGCAGGTCCCAGTGGTACAGGGTCGCCAACGGGGTGATGGCGTGTTCCAGGAGCGTGTCGGTCAGGCTGTCGTAGAAATCGAGTCCGGCGCGGTTCACGGCACCGTGACCGCGCGGGAACACCCGCGGCCAGGCGACCGAGAAGCGGTACGCGCCGATCCCGAGACGCGCCATCAGCGCCGCGTCTTCGCGGTAGCGGCGGAAGTGGCCGCAGGCGGCGGCGGGGCTGGCGCCGTCGGCAACCCTGCCCGGGCGGCGCGCGAACACGTCCCAGATCGAGTCGCCGCGGCCGCCCTCGGAGGCGCCGCCTTCGATCTGGCAGGCAGAGGTGGCGGCGCCCCACAGGAAGTCGTCGGGAAATCTGGCCATGGCGCCCGCGGCAGGCGGCTACTGGTCCTCGCCGGGCACGATGAGGATGCGGCCATCCTCCTCTACCAGCTTCACGCGCCCGCCGATGCGATACTCGTCGCGCATGTCGGCCGGGATCTGCAGCCGGCCGGCGGAGTCGAGCAGGGTAAAGTGCTCGTGGCTCGCCTCGTCCACCGCTTCGGCGTGGTCCTCGCCATCCTCGGCACCGGCTGGTGCGCCGCTGGTGGCGCTCTGCAGCGCGGCGATCGCCTCGGCGGTGCCCTGCTCGGTGTAGGTGACCGCCGCGCGGCGGATCGACTCGGTGCTGGTCTTGCCGTCGCGAATCTGCACGTAGCGGTCGAGCGCGCGCGCCATCGACGTGTCGTGGGTGACGATCACCACGGTCACGCCCAGTTCGCGGCGCACCGTGTCGAATACCTCCAGCAGCCGGATGGTGTTCTCGGTGTCCAGCGATCCGGTGGGCTCGTCGGCGAGCAGCACCGGCGGCCGGTTGGCGAGCGCGATGGCGATTGCCACGCGTTGCTGCTCGCCGCCCGACATGGTCACGGGGCGGTGGCGCAGGCGGTGGCCGAGGCCGACCAGGCGCAGCAGCCGCTCCGCGCGCCGGTGATCGAAGCGGCCGGACAGGATCATCGGCAGTTGCACGTTCTCGGTCGCGGTCAGGTAGGGAATCAGGTTGCGGCTCACGTTCTGCCACACGAAGCCGACCGTGCGGCGCCGGTAGCGCAGCCGCTGCCGGTCGGATATGCGGATCAGGTCGGTGCCGTCCACCACCGCCTTGCCGGCCGACGGCGCATCGAGCCCGCCGAGGACGTTCATCAGCGTGGTCTTGCCGCTGCCGCTCGGTCCGATGATGCCCATCACCTCGCCGCGCCGGATGGTCAAGTCCAGCCCCTGCAGCGCCACCACCTCGACGTCCTCGATCTTGTAGATCTTGACCAGCCCCTCGCAGCGAATGAACTCGTCTCCCGCCACCAGCCGCTAGGCCTCCTCGCCGAGCCGCAGTGCGCTCGCCAGCCGCGCGCGCACCAGGAACAGCGCCAGGGCGGCCACCGCGATTACGAACGCCGCTCCGACAATCGCCACCATGCGCGTCAGGTCGTCGAGATCGGTAACGATCACGAACGGCGGCACCGGCTGCACCTCGCTGGCGCGGTCGCGCAGGAACGGCAGGAACAGGGTGGTGGCCGCGTTGCCCCCGGCGATGCCGATCGCCAGGCCGATGCCGACGGTCAGGAGCTGTTCCAGGCCCACCACGCCGAGCGTCTGTACCAGCGACAGGCCGTTGGCGCGCAGCGCGCCAAACTGGATGAGCCGTTGGCGGGTCGAATAGATGGTGTACACCACGAACGCCAGCACCGCCACCGCGGCCGCGGCCAGAAAGCCGATGGTGAGGATTCCGAAGAATCCGCGCCGGTATGGCTCGCGGTGCAGGTCGCGCAGGATCTGTTCGGTGTCCAGCCGCTTCCACTCCCACACCCCGATCGAGACCAGCCGCTGCACGATGTGCGGAATCGCCTCCGGCCCGGTGATGTCATACCACGAGTCGTACGGTTCGAGCGCCGTGAACTCCTGCACGTGGTCCAGGTTCATGACGACGAACGGACGGTGTTCAGGGTTGAGCGACGGCCAGTACGGAACCACGCCGACCACGTATGCGTCGATGCGCTGGTTGTTGTAGTTGATGGTGAGCGGATCGCCCGGCTCCAGTTTGCCGCGGCGCTTCAGTTCGGCGCTGACCAGCGCGCCTTGGCGATGGTTGCTCAACTGGGTCAGGTAGTCGTAGAAGTGCGGGTTGAACAGGTCGGGCCGCGCCCACGCGACGGGCGCGAATTCATGCGGCACGATTGCCATCATGGTAACCGAGCCGGCGTGCAGGGAGGCATTGCGCGCCTCGGCGCGCCGCACCAGCACCCGTGCCGCGGCTTCCACGCCCTCGATCTCCAGCCGCTTGAAGAACGGCGGCTCGGCGGCCGCGGGCGAGCGCGGCTGGTCGTAGGAGGTGGGCTGCACCGCTCCGGCCATCCCGGCCGCCTGCTGCTCCTCGGGCGACTCCCACGCCTCGCGTATGACCAGCTCGGCGCCGTTCATGTAGCGCACGCGATCCTCGAAGTTGACCAGCAGCGTGCGCGCCGCCGAACCGTTGTAGATGCCCATGGCGACGGTGAGGATGAGCAGCACCAGCAGCGACACGTACTGGCCGGAACTGCGGCTCAGGCGGCGGAAGGTGAGTTGCAGCACGATGCCGCGGAACCGGTTGCTCAGCCAGCCGAGGCCGGCCATGGCGAACGGATACAGGCGCAGCGCCACCAGTCCGGTGCCGATGAAGAACGCTACCGGCACCAGGAACAGGATCGGGTCGGCGTCCACCGTGGCCTCGGTGGCGAGGCGCACCTGCTGCCAGCGCAGGGCGCTGTAGCCGTAGAAGGCGAGCCCGAGCAGGATCAGGTCGAGGAAGTAGCGGTGCCAGAACGAGCGCCGCATGCCGCGCGCCTGCACCTGGCGCAGGGTGACCACCGAGAACCGGGAACTGGCAATGACCGGCGCCACCGCCGCCAGCACCGCCACCGCGGTGGCCAGCAGGGCAAACCGCTGCGACTGCTCGGTGACCGCCACCGGCAACCGCCGTTCCGCGGTCGGCGCGAGCAGCGCCGGGTCAGCCCCCGCGGCCGCTTCCGGCGACGCGGCGGCCTGCGCGGCGGCCGCGGCCGCCACGCCGCCGCCGGCGCTGAAGTCGAGGAAGCCCTGCACGTTGCCGACCAGGCGGCCGATGGCCACCCCAAGGTAGGGGCCGACCAGGGCGGCCACCGCGGCCAGGATCAGCCACTCCAATGCGAAGCTGGCCAGCACCTGCATGCGCCCGGCGCCGCGGCTGTGCAGCACCGAGATCTCGGTGACCCGGCGCTCGACCGCCAGCGCGGCGATCAGCATCACGTATACCAGGATCATGCCGATGGTAGGGGCGGCCAGGGAGAACAGGAACAGCGCGACCTGGTCGAGCGTGGTCTTGAACTTGCCGAAGAAATCAAGCGGCACCAGCCAGTACTTGGTGCCGGGCGCGATCTGCGCCGCGCGCTCCTCCACCGCGGTGAGGTCGGCAATCAGGCGGCCGACCTGGTCGACCCGTATCAGGCGGTCGTCGAACACCCACTGCAGGTCGTAGGTGGAGGTGCGCAGGCCGGCGTGCTGCATGCGCGCGAACTCTTCCGGCGCCATGAACAGCCGGCCCGGCAACGGGGGATACACCCACTCGCGCGTGGTCACCTCCGCCTGCGGCCTGAACATGCCCACGACTTCGATCGGCGTCAGGGCAAAACGCTGACGCTGGTAGGTCTCCACCGGCAGATCGGCGATTTCCTCGTTCGGCAGCATCTGGTATGCCCATACGTAGCGTCCGCCGACGATCAGCTCCAGGTCGTCGAGCGTCTTCTCGTCGGCCACCACCTCGACCACGCCGTCGTCGCGTGCCTCGTACCAGCGTCCGACGGCGAGGTCGGCGTGCTCCGCCAGGTTGCTCATGAAGGACAGCTCGGCCCGCGTCGCGCGCCCGGAGGGATCGGCTTCGTTGTTCAGCAGCACGAAGTCGCTGCCGAAGCTGCCGTAGAACGAGGTGGCGATGGCGGGATGGCCGACCCGGCCTTGCAGGTCGCCGTCCAGGTAGCGCTGCAACCGGGTAAGTTGCTCGGCGGTCACCGGTTCCTTGCGCCGGCTGTTGCGGTGCGCCATGATCACCGCGAACGGCGGGCGGAACTCGTCCTGCTGGCGCCAGTGCTGGATGAAGCTGCGCTGCAGGCCGGCGGCGGTGTAGATCGGCACGGCGGCCGCCAGCCCCGCCACCAGCACCAGGCCGGCGAGCAGCGCGCCGAGCAGGCGCCAGTTGCGGGCCATGCGCTGCAGCGTGATCCACAGGACGGTGAGCGGATAGAGAACCACCACGGAAGGCGCGAGTCCGCGTTCGCGGCGCGACCCGACCCGCCCGTAGCTCAGCGAAGGGGCGGTTGCCGGTGCGGGAGGAGCGCCGCTTTCGTAGCCGCCGCCGGCGTCGCTCACTTGCCGACTACCAGTTGGCCGGGCTCCAGACCGGTGAGGATCTCTACCTGGGTGTCGGTGCGGATGCCGACGCGTACGTCGACTTCGCGGCGCAACTCGCCTTCGAGTACGCGCACGTAGGTGCGCTCCCGGAATTCGCGCAGGCCGGCAGCCGGAATCACCAGTGTCTGCGGCCGGTTCTCGACGATGATGCGGGCGGTCAGGCGCGCCTGGGCACGCAGTTCGATGGAGGAGTCCTCGAGCGCGAGGTGGGCGATGTACTCGTCTCGGCGCAGGGTGGGATCGGTGGCCTGGTTGCGGCTGCTCACCGCAACCACCTCGCCGGGCGACCAGGAACCGCGGCTGACCTCGATCAGCACCGGCTGTCCGGGAATGACGCGTTCGAATTCATCGATGTTGACCCGCATCTGCAGTTCCAGCTCGGTGGGGTCGGAGACTTCGATGATCGTCGTGTACTCCTGGACCAGTTCTCCCACCTTGCCGCGCACCGTCTTGACCACGCCGTTGTAGGGTGAGCGGATCACGTAGGCGCCCACGCGGTCACGCAGATACTCGGTGCGGATCTCCTGCTTGGAGAGCTCCAGTTCGTTGATGGCCCGCTCCGTGCGCGTCAGGTTGCCGGCCGCCATCGCCTGGTGCCGAAGCCGGGCGATCTCCAGGTCCATCTCGGCGAGGCGCAGCTCCTGCTCCAGATCGGCGCTCTCCAGCCGGGCAAGCACCTGGTTGGCCCGCACCTCGTCGCGAACCGACGTGTTGAGCACGGTCAGCCTGCCCGGTTCGCGAAAGTACAGTTCCACCTCGCGCGTCGGCGTTACCACGGCGGTGCCGCGTACCTCGACCGCCAGGTCGATCTGCTCTACCGGATAGGTAACCGCCCGCGAGCGCAACGGAATGGGCGGCAACTCGCGCGGCAGATCCTCGTCTTCATCGGGGAGGGCGTCGCAGGCGCCCAGCAGCATGGCCGCCAACAGCGCTGCCGCCAGTGGGGCCGCGGGCAGGAAGCGGCCCCGCAGGCGGACCGGTTCGGGTAACGTCACGCGGCACTCCGTCCGGCGGTGAGCCGGCCGTCCTTCATGGAATACACCTCGTCGGCAAAGTCGGAAGCGGAAGGATCGTGACTGGTCAGGCAGATGGCGATGCCGCGCTCGTGAGCCAGGCTGCGCAGCAGTGCGAGCACGCGATGGCCGGTGGTCTGGTCGAGCTCGCCGGTGGGCTCGTCGGCGAGCAGCACCTCCGGCTCCTTGACCAGGGCCCGCGCCACCGCTACGCGCTGCTGCTCGCCGCCGCTCAACTCGTAGATGCGGTGGTGCGCGCGCGGCGCCAACCCCACCATGTCCAGGTATTGCAGCGCGCGCTTGCCCGCGTCGCGCGGGCTGATGCCGGCGATGCGCAACGGCACGTCGACGTTCTCGGCGGCGGTGAGCCCGGGGATGAGCGCGAACGCCTGGAACACGAATGCGGCGCTGGTGCGCCGCCAACGGGTCATCTCGCGCTCCGAAAAGATGTGCAGGTCGCGCTCGTGGTAGAACACGACGCCGGTAGTAGGCCGGTCGAGGCCGCCGAGGATGTTCAGCAACGTCGTCTTGCCGGAGCCCGACTTGCCGCGAATCAGCGCCAGGCGGCCGGGTGAGAGTTCCATGTCTACCTGGCGCACGGCCTGCACCCGCTCCTGGCCGAGCACGAACTCACGGGACACCTGGGAGGCTCGAATGATCGGTGATGTCGCTGGCATGGATCAGGATCGCGACGCGGAGGTGCGCCGCCGCAGCAGTATACCAACCGCGATAGCCGCGCCGCCAGCCGCCAGGGGAACCAACGTGTAGCCGTCCAGGCCCATGTCGTGCACGCCCACCGGCAGCAGCCACACCAGGACCCGGGTGGCACCGATCCACGCCATCTGCATGCCGCTCACGGTGGCGAAGCGCGCGCCGAGCTGGACACCATCGCGCGCCCCCTCGTACACCGATTGGATCACGATGATCAGCACGATCGCGGCTAGGCCCATCACGAACATGCCGACCATGTCGAACGTGCGCAGGGCGGCCGATACCTGGAACGCGCTCATGTCGCGCGAGGTGGCCAGGCCGTACAGCACCGCGAACAGCGTCCGGTACAGGTCGCGGGTTACCACGAACACCAGCAGGAAACCGGCGAAGTTGACCAGCGTGAGCAGGTACGACAGCACTTTGCGCATGCGGCACCAAAGATGACCCTGCGGGCGCGCGAAAACAACCCCGGCGCCGCCGGCGTCCGCCGCGTACGGCGGCCACACGCGCGGTCACGAGCCGCGAGCGCCGATGCGACGCGCAACGGCCGGATCCCTCCCGGCTGCCGAGTGGACGCTACCGTCTCCTGACCCGGTACCGGCCGGCTGCCGGCAGTCGTCCGGCGAACCGCCGCCCGGTCACGGCTGCGCGCGGCGCTGTTCGCGCCGGCAGGCGTCGTACCAGCGGTGCCACAGGGCGTCCAGTTCCTGCACCAGGTGCGGACGCCCGGCGGCCAGGTCGTTGGATTCGCAGCGGTCCAGGTCCATGTCGTACAGCTCCCAGCCCTCGTGGCCGGATGGGAACCGGTGGCCGGCGTACTGGCGCGGCGGTCCCATGCTCACCGCCTTCCAGCGCCCGCGGCGCACCGCCCGGCAGCCTTCCAGCTCCCAGCACAGGTACGGGTGCGGGTCGCGCGGTTCGCCGCGCAGCAGCGGCGCCAGGCTGATGCCGTCGGCGGGGGCGATACGCCCGCCGTGGTAGTGGTCCGGGTATTCGGCGCCGGCCAGATCGGCGAACGTGGGCAGGAAGTCGATCACGTGACCCACCTCGTGGCTGATGGCGCCCGGTTCGATGACTGCCGGCCAGCAGGCAATGAGCGGGGTGGCGATGCCGCCCTCGTGGTCGAACACCTTGTACTTCCGGAACGGCGTGTTGCTGGCGTTGGCCCAGGGCGCGTCGACGGTGGCGTAGGTATCGACGGTGCCCGGCGGGCGGTCGGGTGAGTTGTCGATGTGCTCGCCGCAGCCGCCGTTGTCGGACAGAAACAGCACCAGGGTGTCCTGCTCCTTGCCGAGCGCCCGGATCTTGGCGAGCACGCGCCCGATCCCCTGGTCCATGCGGTCCACCATCGCCGCGTAGACCGCCATCTTGCGGTCCCAGCGCGGCTTGTCGCGCGCCTCTGCCCAGGTGCCGCACGCATCGTCGCGCTCCGACATGCCCCAGCGTTCCTCCACCAGGCCGAGGTCGCACAAGCGCGCGTAGCGGCGCCGGCGCAGTTCGTCCCACCCGATCCGGTAGCGGCCCTGGTAGCGGGCGATGTCCGCTTCCGGAGCGTGCAGGGGAAAGTGCGGCGCAGTATAGGCAAGGTAGAGCAGGAACGGCTGCTCGTCGTGCCCGTAGCGGTCCAGGAAGGAAACCGCCCGGTCCGAGAACGAATCGGTGATGTAGAAGTCGGGATTGTCGGGCGTGAACGGGTGGGTGACGCGCCGGTCGTCGCCCCACGGCCGGTAGTTGCCGGGCGCCTTGTGCACCGGCTCCGGCTCGCCCGGCCGCCGTACGCCCGGGTTGAAGTAGTTGCTGCCGCCGGACAACAGCCCCCAGTAGCGGTCGAAGCCGCGATCGACCGGCAGCTCGCCGGGGTCGGCGCCGTTGTGCCACTTGCCGGACATCAGCGTGCGGTAGCCGGCGTCGCGCAGCAACTCGGCGAAGGTGACGTTGTTGGCGCCGCCGCGCAGCCGGGCGCCGAGCCCCTGGCCCACCCGGTGGCAGTACTGGCCGGTGAGCAGCGATGCGCGCGTGGCCACGCACACGGCGTTGTTGTAGAAGTGGGTGAAGCGCATGCCGCCGGCGGCCAGCCGGTCGAGGTTCGGGGTGGCTATCTCGCTGCCGTAGCAGCCGAGGTCGCTGAAGCCGAGGTCGTCCGCCATGATCAGCACGATGTTGGGGCGTCGCGCCATGATTACGTGTCCTCCTCGAGCGCGTCGTAGACGATCGTCTTCACCATCCGGCTGAGTGGCGAAAACGGCATGAACTGGGTGAGGGTGATGATCACCAGCCCGGAACGGGGGGAGACCGTGAACTCGGTGCTCGCGCCGCCGATCCAGCCGTACTCGCCGACCTCCGCGCCGGGCACGAAGCCGGACGGCGCCACGCGCACCGAGAAGCCGAGTCCGAAGCCCAGCCCGTCGTAGCGCTCCTGCGGTGCCTTGCGGATCGGAAGCAGCGTGGCGGGGAGCTGGTTGCGGGTCATCCTCGCGACGGTTGCCGGTTGCAGCAGCGGCACGCCGCCGAGCGTTCCGTTGCCCGACAGCATCAGGCAGAAGCGCACGTAGTCGTGCGCGGTGGACACCAGGCCGCCGCCGCAGGACAGGAAGCGCGGGCGCTCCCGGAAGCTGAAGCTGGACACGGTGCCGCCCTGCGGAGCGTCCACCGGCATGATGCCGCCGGCCGGGTCGGGCCCGTACATCTCGGCGAGCCGGTCGGCCTTGTGCGGCGGGCAGAAGAAGTCAGTGTCCACCATGCCGAGCGGCGCGAAGATGCGCTGCTGCAGGAACTCGTCGAACCGCTGCCCCGACGCCACCTCCACCAGGCGCCCCACCACGTCGGCCGCGACGCTGTAGTACCACCGGCTGCCGGGATGATAGAGCAGGGGAACCCGGTCGAGGTGATCGCCGATCTCCTCCAGCGTGCACTCGGCGAGCGGCGGCAGGCCGGTTGCCCGGAAGCGGTCGTTCACGGCCACGTTGCCGGGCAGCCCGGAGGTGTGGCGCAGCAGGTCGCGCACCGTCATGGCGCGCCGCGGCGCCGCGCCCGCCTTGCCGGTGGCTCGCTCGGGGTGTGTGCGGTCACTCGGTGACACGGAAGACGATGAAGGCCGATGCCCAGGCATCGCCCGGCCGCCGACCTCTTCGGACCAGGCTACCCGCATCCGGCCGAGCGCCGGCAGGTAGTCCGCGGCCGGCGCATCCAGCTCCAGCTTGCCCGCCTCGCACAGCAGCATCGCCGCCACCGTACCCACCGCCTTGGTCATTGAGTAGATGCGGAAGATGGTGTCGTCCGCCATCGGCCGCTCGCGCGCGATGTCCATCGTTCCATGGGCCTGCAAGTGCACGATCTTGCCGGCGCGGGCGACCACCGTCACCGCGCCGGCAAGCTGCAGGCCGGCAATGAGCCGCCGCGCCGCGCCGGCGAGGCGATCGCCGAGATCGCCCGCCATGCCAACCTGTTCCGGGCGGCACGCCGACAACGCGGGGACCGCACCGACGCCCTGCCGCTGCATCTTCCGACCATAGCGGGGCAGCCCCGCACCGGCAAGCGACACTCGGTGAAGGCGCGGGGAAGGCGCGATGCGGGTGCCGGAGTTGTCGGGGCCGGAGTGTGCCCGGCAGCGGCGGCACCGGCCGGCGGATGCGGGTCGACGCACCGGCGGCGGTGGCATAGAGTCTGCGCGATGAGTTACCTGCCTGCCCGGGTCGGCGATGCGGTCGCCGACGTGGAGACCCCGGCCCTGCTGCTCGATCTGGATGCCGCCGAGACGAACATCGCCCGGCTGCAGGAAGTCACCGCCGGCACTCGTGCGCGTCCGCGCCCGCATGCCAAGAGCCACAAGTGCCCGAACCTGGCGCGCCTGCAGGTGGCGCACGGCGCCGTGGGCGTGTGCTGCCAGAAGGTGAGCGAGGCGGTGGCAATGGTAGACGGCGGCATCGGCGACGTCCTGGTGTCCAACCAGGTGGTGGACGCCGCCAAGATCCGGCGGTTGGCGGCGCTGGCGCGCCGGGCCCGCATCGGTGTGTGCGTGGACCAGGCGGACAACGTGGCCGACCTGAGCGCCGCGGCCGCGGCCGCCGGCTCGGAACTGGCGGTGCTGGTGGAGATCGAGGTGGGCATGCGCCGCTGCGGCGTGCCGCCTGGTGCGCCGGCGGTGGCGCTGGCGCGGCAGGTGGCTGACGCGCCCCATCTGCGCTTTGCCGGGCTGCAGGCGTATCACGGCTCGTCGCAGCACCTGGCGACTCCGGAGGAGCGGCGGGCCGCCTCCTTGCAGGTGGCTGGCGTCGTGCGCGACTGCGTTGCCGCGCTGGCGGCGGCGGGCCTGCCGTGCGCGACGGTGTCCGGCAGCGGCAGCGGTACCTGCCGGTACGATGCGGAGAGCGGCGTCTTTACCGAGATCCAGGCCGGCTCCTACGTGGTGATGGACGTCGGTTACGGGGACTGCGGCGTCGGATTCGAACACAGCCTGTTCCTGCTCGCCCAGGTAATGAGCGCGCCGCGTTCCGGCGTGGTGGTCGTGGACGCCGGGCTGAAGGCCTTCACGGCGGAGAGCGGGCTGCCGCGGGTCGCGGCCGTGCCCGGGCACGATTGGCAGGCGGCTGTCGTGGGCGGTGCTTCGGACGAGCATGCCACGCTCGACGTATCCGGCGTGGCGCGCCCGCCGCGCATCGGCGACAAGGTGCGCATGATCCCGCCGCACTGCGACCCCACCGTGAACCTGCATGACTGGCTGGTGTGCATCCGCGGCGAGCGGGTGGTGGACCTGTGGCCGGTCAGCGCCCGCGGCCCCGGCTTCTGAGGCAGGGGCGGGCGGTACGCGTCCGGCCGGCATGCGCGGCGCCGGAGGCAGCGTCGGTCGCCGCGGCCCGTTACTGAGCGGTATAGCCGCCGTCGACCGGCAGGGCCACACCGGTGATGAACGAGGCGTCGTCGGAGGCCAGGAACAGTGCCGCCCGCGCCACCTCATCCGGCTGCCCGAGGCGGCCGAGCGGCTCCATCGCCTCCATCTGGCTGAGCCAGTCCGAATCGTCGGTGAGGGTGCGGGTCATGTGCGTGTAGATGAAGCCGGGGCACAGCGCGTTGATCCGGATGCCGTGCTTGCCGAGCGCATTGGCCATGTCCTTGGTGAGCGTGATGATGCCGCCCTTGGCGGGCGGGTAGGGATCGTGGCCGGTACCGAAAAACGTGGGGCGCCCGACCAGCCCGTAGATGGAGGACAGATTGACCACCGCGCCGCCGCCCTGCTGTTGCATGCGGGCGGTGGCGAAGCGTGACATCAGGTAGGTGCCCTTGAGGTTGACGCCGATCACCCAGTCCCAGGTCCGCTCGTAGTCCCACTCCGGCGGCGCGTAGCGCGGCGTCACCCCCGCGCAGTTGACCAGAATGTCGATGCGTCCGAAGCGCTCCACCACCGACTGCACCATGCGTTCCGCGTCCGCCGAACGGGTCACGTCGCCGGCCAGCGCAACGGCGGCCTCGCCGCGGCCGGCCAGCGCGGCGGCGCGCTCCTCGACCGATCCCGACCGCAGGTCGGCGAGCGCAACGGAGGCACCCTCGGCGGCGAACAGCGTCGCCGTGGCGGCCCCGATCCCCGAACCGGCGCCGGTCACCAGTGCCACCTTGTGCCGCAATCTGTCTGCCATAGCGCGTTGCCTCCCGGTTGCGCGGCATGGTGCCAACCCGTGGGCGCCTCTGCAACCGGCATTGCGGCGCCCGGTGCCGCGCGTGCCGCCGCGCGGGTGCGGTTGCGGGCAGGTGCCGGTTTGGAGATAATGCGGCGTCCTGATTGGCGACGACTGATTGGCGACGACCAGTTTCCTGCCGTACCCGCATTCACCGATCCATGACCGATCACCCGAGATTCCAACCGTGAAGCAGCCGAGTCCCGGCGCCGGCCCCGGCGGCGCACGCGGCGGCGCCGCATGGCTGGAACGAGCCGTGCAGGCGGGCATGCGCGTGGCGGCGCGCTACCCGGCCGTGGTAATCGCGACCGTGGCCGCGCTGACAGCCGCCGCCGGCTGGTCGGCGGCACGGGTGGGGGTGAGCGCCAACGTGGACGAGTTGTTGCCGCAAGACTCCGAGGTGGTCAGCCTGATGGAGGAACATGGACAGACCCGGGAGCAGACCGACTGGCTGGTCCTGCTGGCCGAAGGTGACTCGTTGTTCGCGCCGGCGACACTTGCCCGGCTGCGCGACGCCGTCGAGCAGATCGAGGCACGCCCGGAGGTGACCGCGGTCATCGATCCCTACCGGTTCATCTCCTACGTCCGTGCCGGCGGCCGGCTGCTGTTCGAGCCCGCCGCCGCGGGCGGCACCGCCCCGCCCGACGTCCCTGCCGTGCAGCGGTTCAGGCGGCGCCTCGCCGACGACCCACTGGCGCGCGGGCTGGTCGTTTCCGACGACGGCGCGGCCCTGGGCGTGCTGTTCAACGTGCCGCTGCGCGCCGACTACCGCCCCCTGTTCGGCGCCGTCGACGAGGCCGTGCAACCGCTGCGCGACGCGGGCGTCGAGGTTTCGCTGGCCGGCATGCCGACCATAGACGCCGCCACGCGCGCCCACCTGACCGGCGACCTGCCGCTGCTGCTGATCGTGTCGGTGGCGGTGATCATGGCGACCTACTACGTGAGCTTCCGCTCGCTGGCGGCGATGATCCTGCCGGTGCTGGTGGTCGCCGTCGCCGGCGTGTGGACGGTCGGCACCATGAGCGCGCTGGGCCTCGATTTCACCATCGTGAGCGTGACCACGCCGCCGTTCGTGATGACCCTCGGCAGCGCCTACAGCGTACACATCCTCACCTCCTACCTGCTGCCGGCGGTCGGACAACGCGGCGGCGCGCACGCCGGTTCGACACAACCGGGACCGGCGCCACGGTTCTCTTCGTCGGTCGCCGGCCTCGGCCCGATCGGTGTGACGGTGGTGCTGGCCGCCGTTACCACCGCGGCCGGGTTCGCCGGCCTGGCAACCGCCTCGATCGCCGCGGTGCGCGAGTTCGGGGCGATTACCGGCCTCGGTATCGCTTACTGTGCGGTGCTCGCGCTGCTGTTCCTGCCGGCGTGCGTGCAGGTGCTCGGCGTGCGTCCGCGCGCACCGCGCAGCGAAGAGTCGAGGCGCCTGACGCGGGTCATGTTCGCCCTGTCCGGCTGGGTGTTGTTGCACCGGCGCACCATCGCCATCGTGCTGCCGATCCTGCTTGCGCTGCTCGCCGCCTCCGTCGTCGGTTTGCGCTACGAGACCGACTTCACCCGCTTTTTCCGCGGCAAGGACACGGTGATGGACCGCAATCTGCACGTGCAACGCCGGCTCAGCGGATTCGTGGACTTCAATGTGACCATCACGGCACCGCGCACCGATGCGGGCGAACCGCGGACGGGCTACTTCCTGGACCCTGAAGTGCTGCGCGAGGTGGCACGATTCGAGCACGAGGTGCGGGCCCTGCCCGGGGTGAGCTGGAGCTACTCGTTCATTTCCGAGCTGGAGCGCATGAACCTGGCGCTGACCGGCCGTCGTGAGGTGCCCCAACGGCGCGCCGCCCTGCTGTTGCTGGCCCGCATCCTGGCGGCGATGCGCGACGCCGGCGGTGCCATCGGAGCCGCCCCGATCGCCGCCGACGGCACGCAACTGCACCTGAACGCGCGTGTGTTCGACGTGCGGGAGGACACCTTCTTCCTGGAGGGGCGCCTGCGCGAGTTTCTCGACCGCGTCGAGCAGACGGCGAGCGAAGTCCTGCCGGCAGACCTCGGCGTGCAGATCTGGAGCGGCAGCGTGGCCGCCCTGCGCCTTACCGAGGTGCTGGTGCGCGACCACCTGATCTCGATCGGTGTCGCCCTGGTGCTGGTGTTCGCGGTCGCCGCCGCCGGCTTTCGCTCGGCGGCGCTCGGCGTGCTGGCGCTGCTGCCGATGGCGTTCGGCATCCTGGTGATTCTCGCCTTCCTGTCCATGACCGGCCGCTCGCTCGACACGCTGACCATGATGTTCTCGAGCGTCGCGGTGGGCGCGGGCGTGGACTACGCCGTCCACATGATCGTCGGATTCCTGCGCCGTGCTCGCGGCGGGTCGTCCGGTCGTGGCGGGTCGTCCGGCGACGCCGGGCGCATGATCCGCGCGACGATGGTGACCTCGGGCCGGGCGATCGTGATCAACACGGTGTCGCTGGCCGCCGGGCTGCTGGTGTTGTCGCTGTCGAGCTTTACCCCGGTGGCCCGGCTCGGCGGGCTGCTGGCGGCGACCATCGTTGCCGCCGCGATCGGATCGCTGGCGTTCGTACCGGCCCTGCTCTGGTACTATCGCGGCCGGATGCCCGGTAAGGCGCGGGCGTAGCGACCGTCGTGAAAGGATCCTTGCGATGAGCACCAGCCAAGCGCGCCGCGATTCGGTGCGCGCGTACCTGATCCTGGTGGCGGCGTTCGCGGCGTTCGCCGCCGCCACCACCACGGTGGAGGTGAACTTCGCCAATTTCCTGCGCGAGCGCTACGCGATCGGCGAGTGGTTCCGCGGATTCCTGGAGTTTCCGCGCGAGTCGCAGGGGTTCGCGATGGTGTTCTACGTGGTGCTGCTCGGCACCCTCACCGAACGGCGCCTGTTCTCGCTGGCCGCGGTGGTGGCCGCGGCCGGCGTGGCGGGACTGGCGCTGCTGCCGGCGCGAACGCTCGCGGACGGCGTAGCCGGCATCGGCCCCGGACTGCCGCTGATTCTGTTCGTGATGTGCTACTCGGCAGGGCAGCACATGGGCATGCTGATCGAGCGCGCCATCGTGGTGGATCACGGCGACCTGGCGAGCGCGGGCAGCCGGCTCGGCCGCATCGGGTTCTGGAAGACGCTCGCCGGGCTGGCGATGGCCGGCATCGTGTGGGGGCTGCGTGCCATCACCGACCTCGACTTCGCGTTCTACTTCGCGGTGGCGGTCGGGCTGTTCCTGGCCTCGATGGTGCTGACCCGGCTGGCGATGCGCGGCCAGCCGGAGGTGCGCATGCGGCGCCGCAAGATGGTGCTGAAGCGCAAGTTCCTGCGCTACTACGCGCTGTGCGCCTTGTTCGGGGTGCGCAAGCAGGTGTTCATCACGTTCGCGGTGTGGGTCCTGGTGGTGATCTACGAGCAGCCGGTACAGACCATCGCGATACTGTGGGTGGCCACGGCCGTGACCAACCTAGCCGCGCAGCCGCTGATCGGCGGCCTGATCGACCGCTACGGCCCACGCGCCGTGCTCAGCGCCGACGCCCTGCTGCTGTGCGGGGTGTGCCTGATGTACGGCTACGGCGCCCAGCTCTTTCCGCCGGCGATCGGCCTCGTCGTGATCGGCGCCACCTACGTGGTCGACCACGTGCTGTTCTTCGTCGGCGCCGCGCGCGCGGTATACGTGGGGCGGCTGTGCGCCAACCGCGACGAGCTGTCCACGACGCTGTCGATGGGGGTGACCATCGACCACGTATTCTCGATGACCGTGCCGTTTCTCGGCGGCATCATCTGGAAGGCTTCCGGTTACGAGATGGTGTTCCTGCTCGCCGGCATGATCGCCGTGGTCACCGCGGTCACCGCGTTCGGTATACCGCGCGTCACCGCGCCGCCACAGCCCGTCGCGGCGGCCAGCCGCTGACCTCCGCGGTAGCCGTTGGCAGCCGTCGGCCGCTGACCTCCGCGGTAGCCGTTGGCAGCCGTCGGCCACTGATCTCCGCAGCCGCCGTCGGCAGCGCGCCGCCGGGTCAGCGGTCGTGCCAGCGGGTGTCGCCGCCGGTGCCGGTGAAGCTGTTGTAGCGGTTCACGTAGTCCTCGCGCACCGGGCTGAAGATGTCGAGCACGCGGGCGGGACCGGCCGTCACCACCCCGGAGTGAACCACGTGCGGCGGAATCAGGAACGCGTCGCCGGGCTCCAGGTCGCGCTCTTCGTCGCCGATGCGCAGGCGCAGCTTGCCCTTCAGGACCAGGCCCGCCTGCTCATGCGGATGGCTGTGCTCCGGCACCACTCCGCCGTCCTCCATCTCCAGAGCGGACAGCATTACCCGCTCGCCGGCCACCAGGGCGCTACGGATCCCGGGAAACAGCTCCAGCTTCGGCAACTCGTTCAATGCGACAAACGGCATGGTACCTCCCGTGCGGCATTCTACCACCGCACGCGTCGCTTTGGACTGCGCATCGGGCTGCGGAGCCTGCGGCGTGGCGGTTCGCCGTCGGATCGGTCCCGGCGGCGCGGTGACGGCTGTGCCGGTGTCAGTCGGCCGCGTACGATGCCAGCCGCTCGTCCCAGAGTGCGGTGACCCGGTCGCGCAGCAGGTCGATGCCGGCGGCGTTGTCGATCACCACGTCCGCGTAGCGGAGTCGCTCCGCGGTGCTTGCCTGTGACCGGATCACCGCCCTGACGCGTGCATCGTTGACGCCGCCGCGCGCCAGGACGCGCGCGATCACCTGCTCCTCGGGGGCGGTGACCACCCAGATCTCGTCGTACGTGCTCTTCCAGTCCCCGCCGGACCTGATCGCTTCCACCAGGAGCGGCACCTCCAGCACCACCACGCGGGCGCCGCCGCGCCGCGCCCGCGCCACGCGGTCGGCCAGCAGGCGGCGCACGCGCGGGTGGACGATGGCGTTCAGTTTGCGGCGCGCCGCGTCGTCGCCGAACACGATCCGGCCCAGCCGCGCGCGCGATATGGCGCCGTCTTCATCCACGATCTCCGTGCCGAAGGCCGCCACCACCGCGTGCCAGCCCGCGGTTTTCGGCCGGTACACCTCGTGAGCTGCCGTATCGGCGTCGACCACCACCGCGCCGCGCTCGCCGAGCAGGCCGGCGACCAGCGACTTGCCGCTGCCGATGCCGCCGGTGAGGCCGATCACCCGTGTGCCGTCCGGCATGGTCCCGCCCGTCGCGGCGCCGTTACGCCGGTGCCACGTGGGCGCGGCTGATCTGGCCTACCGAGGTGCAGCCGATGAGCGCCATGATGCGGTGCATTTCCTCGGCCAGCAGGGCGACCGCGTAGTCGACGCCGGGCTCGCCGCCGGCACCCAATCCGTAGAGGTAGGCGCGGCCGGCCATGCAGGCATCGGCGCCCAGGGCCAGTGCCTTGACGATGTCGCCGCCGCGGCGCACGCCGCCGTCGCAGATCACGGCGGCACGGTCGCCGACCTCGTCCTTCACCGGCGCGACCAGGTCGAGCGCAGGCGGCGCGCCGTCGAGCTGGCGCCCGCCGTGATTGGACACCACGATGGCGTCGCAGCCGTGGTCGGCGGCGATGCGGGCGTCGGCGACCGTCTGGATGCCCTTGACGACCAGGGCGCCCTGCCACGCGTCGCGCAGCCACGCCACGTCCCGCCAGGAGAAACCGGGATCGAATTGCGTGTTGATGAAGTCGGCCAGGGCTACCGGCGTGCTGCCGTCCGGAGCTGAGCGGCCGAGGACGTTGGAGAACACGATCGGCTCCGAGCGAATGAAGCGCCAGGTCCAGCCGGGGTGGCGGATGCCGTCCAGGATCGTGCCGAGGCCGATCTGCGGCGGCAGCGTGAAGCCGCGCCGCACGTCGCGCTCGCGGCGGCCCGACACCGCCATGTCGACGGTCGGCATCATCGCCTGGTAGCCGGCGTCCGCGGCGCGTTGCACCAGTTCGCGCGTCAACTCGCGGTCGCGCAGCGGGTAGAGTTGGAACCAGTGGTTGCCGTCCGCGGCGGCGGCCACCTCTTCGATCGAGCGCGTCGCCACGGTGGACAGGCAATAGGGGAGCCCGGCGCGGGCCGCGGCGCGGGCTACCGACAGCTCGCCGTCAGGGTCGGGCATGCGGGTGAATCCGGCCGGCGCAAGTACCAGCGGGAACGGCAACCGGCGGCCCAGCAGTGTCATCGAGGTGTCCACCTCCGACACGTCGCGCAGCACGCGCGGGGCGAAGTTCCAGCGCCGGAACGCGTCGCTGTTGGCGCGCATGGTCACCTCGTCCTCGGCGCCGCCGTCGATGTAGTCGAACACCCCGCCCGGCAGCCGGCGCCGCGCCAGCGTCCGCAGGTCGTCGATGTTCGCCGCCTCGGCGCGCAGCCGTTCGGCGCGTGTGCGCGCCCGCCGCCGGAAGCGCAGCACCGAGCGCAGGGTCCGCAGCATGGCTACCAGTATGGAACGGTGCGCCGAATCGTCAAGATCGACCGGCGCGTGGCCCTCAGTAGGTTGCGCCGGCCTCGATCAGGACCGCGATGATGTCCTCGTCGTGGACGTACCGGAGCGGCGTATTGCCCTCGTCGTCGCGCACGTTCACGTTCGGCTCGACCGACAGCAGCGCCTCGAAGATGCTGATCTCCTCGTTGTACAGGGCCGCGACGTGCAGCGGCGTACGGCCGTAGTTGTCCTGGGCGTCCTTGTCTGCCGACAGGGTCACGAGCGTACCCACGATGAGCGAACCCGGCAGCGGCAGCCGTCCGCCGTCGGGCCCGCGGCGAGAACGGAATGGAGCACGGTGCAGCGCGAACGAATGCAGCGGAGTTCCTCCGTAGTCGTTGCGGGCGTGCACGCTCGCTCCGCCACGTACCAGTGCGACGATCACGAGCGGATTGATGTTCGCCGCCGCCGCCACGTGCAGCGGCGTGTTGCCGGCATTGTTGCGCGGAGCAATGCCGAGTCCGGCGTTGCGATGCGCGTGCAACAAAGCCTCGACCACCGCCACGGTTCGGTTGATGGCGGCCGCTACGTGCAGCGGAGTCTGGCCGTTCTCGTTGCGCGCTTCGAGGTCCGCTCCCGCGGCGACCAGCAGCCTGATTACTTGCGGATTCTTGTTGGCTCCCGCCGCGGTGTGCAGCGGTGTTCCTTCGTCCCGGTGCGTCGCGTTGACGTCGGCTCCGGCTGCCAGCAGGGCGGTGACGACGCCCGCGGTCTCGTTGGTGCCGGCGCTGTGCAACGGGGTGTACCCGGAACGGTTGACCAAGTCGGGATCTGCCCCCGCGTCGATCAGGGTCCGGACTACTTCGGCGTTCTCGTTGAACGCTGCCGCCACGTGCAGCGGTGTGCCGTCGAGACCGTGCTGGGAGTGCACGTCCGCACCGGCGCTCAGCAGGGCGGTGAGCATTACCACACTCTGGTTGTAGCGGGCGGCAAAGTGCAGCGGCGTGAAGCCGATGCCGTTGCGGCCCTCCAGTTCTGCGCCCGCGTTCAGCAACGTGGTGATGAACGCCGGGTCGTCGTTGAATCCCGCGGCGTAGTGCAAGGGCTGCGTACGGCTGCGGTTGCGTGCCTGCACGTCCAGGCCGGCGTCGATCAGCGTGGTGAGGATGCGCGGATCGTTGGCGTACCTGGCCGCAAGGTGGAGCAGCGTATTGAGGTCGGCGTCACGTGCGTGGATGTCGCCATCGGTGTGCACGCAGGTGGCCACGTCGCGAACGGATGCAGTCTCGAAGAACTCCCCGGTAGTCCAGGCATCGCAGTCGGGCTTGCGCATCGCCGCGGGCCCGCAACTGACGGTGGCGAACACGCCGGCGATCACGGCGAGCAGAACCGGCGCGTGTCCCCTACGCGGCATTGAGGCGGTGCGAGATGTCATGGACTTGGAACGTACACTACATGTCCAGAATTGCGGCGTCAACGACTCCTGCAAAGGAGGGGTCGGACTCGGCAGGCCGGGGCGTGAGGTCGGCGCGAGCCGGCCACGAGTTCAGGCGTGGGTCAGCGTCTGGGCGTCGGCGAGGGCGCGTTGCGCCTCGACCATGGCGCGGTAGCGGCCGGCGGCCGCCATCAGGTCCCGGTGGGTGCCCGACTCGGCGATGCGTCCCGCCTCCATCACCACCAGCCGCCCGGCGCGGCGCAGGGTGGCCAGCCGGTGAGCGATGGCGATAACCGTGCGCCCGCTGGTGAGGGCGGCGAGCGCGGCGTGGATGCGTTCTTCGGTTTCCAGGTCGAGCGCCGAGGTGGCCTCGTCGAGGATCAGGATGCGCGGATCGTGCAGGATTGCTCGGGCGATCGAGATGCGCTGCCGCTCGCCGCCCGACAGCCGCTGGCCGCGCTCGCCCACGAGCGTGTCGAAGCCGTCGGGAAATCGCATCACGAACTCGTATGCCTGCGCGACCTGGGCCGCGCGCACCAGCTCGGCGTCCGTGGCTCCAGGCTTGGCGTAGCGGATGTTGTCCGCTACCGAGCCGGTAAACAGGAACGGATCCTGCAGCACCACCCCCACCTGCCTGCGCAGGGAATCCGGGTCGAGGTCGCGTACGTCGGTCCGGTCCAGCAGAATCCGCCCGCGGTCAACGTCGTACAGGCGCAGCAGGAGGTTGATCACCGTCGACTTGCCGGCCCCTGAAGCGCCCACCAGCCCGGTGGTCTCGCCCGCCGGAATATGCAGCGAGAAGCCGTTCAGGACCGGTTCGCCGGAGCGATAGGCGAACTCCACGTTGCGGAACTCCACCTCGCCGGAAAGCGTGCGGCTGACGGCGCGCGGCGACGTGCGGAGTTCCGGCTTCTGGTCGATCGCCTCGAAGATGCGCTCCGCGGAGGTGAGCGCCTCGACCAGGCGTTGCGGCACCTCACCCGCCCACGCCAGCGGCTCGGCCAGCAGGACCACGTAGGCCGCGAACTGTACCAGCTCGCCCAGGCTGAGCTGCCCGGCGAGCACCAGGGAGCCGCCGACCAGGAATACCAGCAACTCGCCGATCCGGATCGCGAACTCCATCAGCGGGACCATGGTGCGCCAGATCTTCTGGTTGCGGACGTCGATCACGTACTTGCGCGCGGTCCAGTTCCGGTAGCGCTCCACCTCCGCCGCCTCGCGGCGAAACGCCTTGATCACCCGGATGCCGGCCAGCACGTCGAGCACGAAGGTGCCGATCTTGTCGTGCAGCCGGTGATGGGTGCGTTCCATCCAGCGCATCAGGCGCCACACGATCACCGCGAGCAGCAGGGCGAGCGGGATGGTGGACACAGTCAGCAGCGCGAGCAGCCAGTTCTGGCTGAACGTGACAACACACAGCAGGGCGAGCAGCAGCACCTGGCTGACACCGTCGGTGCCCCAGCTCTCCAGGAAGCGGCGCAGGTTGGTAGTGTCCGTGGCGACGCGGTTGACGACGTCACCGGGCGGCTTGGCCGCAAGGAAGCGCAGCGACATCCCCTGCACGCTGGTGAACACGGTGGTTCTCAGGTCGTACACCAGCCGCGAGCTGAGGCGCGCCACGGCGCGGTTGCGCAGGATGGTGATTCCGGTGCGCAGCACGTAGGCCGTCGCCATCGCGCCAAGCAGCAGCGCGACCGGCCCCGGCTCCACGGTGCGCGGCACCAGGGAGCCGTCGATCAGTATGCGGGTGAGCTGCGGGATCAGCAGGGTGAGCACATTGGCGGCGGCGAACAGTACCAGGGCGTACAGGATGATCCCCCGCTGCGGGCGCAGGAACGCGGTCAGGCGGGCGAGGACGCCGCGCGGGTCGCGCAGCGGTTCGGCCACCCAGTCACGCGCAAAGCCGCCGCGCTGATCGATGCTCTCGGCGCGGCGCGTGTCGCCGCCGCCGTCGGGCCGCAGGTCGGATTCGGTGGCGCCGAGGCTGGCTGCCAGGCGAAGGTACGCGGTGGCGTGGCGGCGGCTGAACCATGCCACCGCCTCGCTGCCGCCGCCCTCGCCAGCGCGTGCCACCAGCAACACGCCGGAGCCGGTCATCACGTGGGCGGCGAAATGGTCGCCGGGGCGGCGCGGGTAGCGGTCCACCCGGCCGCCGGCAATGGCCAGGATGCTCTGCTCGGTGACGACCGTGTGCCCGTCCTGGTAGCGGGCGCGCCGGTCCAGGTCCGCGGGCACACAGTGCAGCGGCGTCTCGCCGGGAGCCGCTCGCGCTGCCAGCGCCGCCGCCTCTGGCGGCACGGTCAAAACATGGCCTCCAGCTTGCGCCGGATGCGCGGCTCCAGCTCGGCGCGCGGGGCGAGCCGGTAGCGATTGCCGTCCACGTCGATCAGCAGCAGCGAGCCGTCGGCCAGATCGCGCAGGTTGGCGTGCTCGTTCTGCACCGTGAACCGGGTCGGGCCGGCGTCGGTGGTAACGCGCCAGTGCGACTGACCGAAGCGCTCGTCGAGCGCGTCGACGGTCACGATGCGCGGGGCGAAGTAGCGGCGCTGCAGTTCCTCCTCGACGAGCTTGCGCTCGGCGGCGAGAAACTGCGCCAGCGGTGCAAGGATGCCCAACTCGGCGCCGCGGCTGTCGCGCAGCACGACCAGGTCGTCCGGGGAGGAGTAGGGGAACGCGCGGTAGAAGTCGACCGGTTCGTGGCTGGTCCCGTCCGCCAGCACCGCCCGGACCAGGTAGCCGCCGGTGCGTTCGAACCGCACCCGGTCGGGCCCCAGGCGGGGCAGGCGCGCCCCGCCGGCGCGGTCAGCGTCGTCGTTTCCGTTCATTCTCCCACTCCAATGACGTGCAGCGCGTCGCGCTGGCGCTGCACCAGCCTCCGATAGTAGCCGCCGGCCCGCATCAACTGGTCGTGGGTGCCGGTTTCCACCACGCGGCCGCCGTCCAGCACGTACAGGCGGGCCGCGCGCCGCAGGGTGGACAGGCGGTGCGCGATCACCACCACGGTGCGTCCGTGCACCAGCCGCTCGATGGCGCCCTGGATGCGCACCTCGGTCTCGGTGTCGACGCTGGCGGTGGCCTCGTCCATCAGCAGGATTGGCGGATCCGCGAGCAGGGCGCGCGCGATGCCGAGCCGCTGCCGCTGGCCCCCGGAGAGCCCTTGGCCGCCGGCGCTCAGTTCAGTGTCGTAGCCGTCCGGCAGTTCCAGGATGAAACGGTGCGCATCGGCGGCCATCGCCGCGGCGACGATCTGCTCGCGCGGCGCTCCCGGATTGGCATAGCCGATGTTGGCGGCCACGCTGCCGATGAACAGGTAGGTGTCCTGCAACACCACGCCGAGCTGTGCCGCGAGGTCGGGGCCGGACAGGTCGCGCACGTCCCGCCCGGCGACGCGCACCACACCGCTGTCGGCATCGTAGAGGCGCGCGAGCAGGTTGATCACCGTCGACTTGCCCGCCCCGGTGGGGCCCACCAGGCCGATCATCTCGCCGGGTGCGGCGTGCAGGCTGACGTCGTGCAGCGCCGGCTGGCCCGGCTCATAACTGAACGACACCCGGGCGAGGGCGACGCCGCCGGCCGCTGCCGAGATTCGGTGCGGCCGCCGCGGTTCCGGCAGGTCGGGGCGGGCATCGATCAGCGTCAGCAGGCGCCGGGCGGCGGTGGCCACGCGGCCCCACTCTTCGGCCAGGTCGACCAGGCCGCCGACCGGCCAGAAGAAGCGGCTCAGGTAACCCGCGAAGGTAACCACCAGGCCCACGGTGACTTGGTCGCGCGCCACCGCCCAGGCGCCGGCGGCCCACACCCCGACCAGCACCAGCTCGGTAACCAGTTCCATCGGCGGACGGGTGGTGCCGACCGTTGCCTCCGCCAAGTACCCCAGGCGCGACGCTTCGCGGTTGGGCTCGGCGAACCGGGCCAGTTCGCGTTGCTGTCCGCCGAACGCCCGCACCACGCGGGCACCGGTGAGCGAGTCGTTGGTTACGGTGCGCAGCGCGGCCTCGGCCCGGAACAGGCGGTCGAAGTAGGAGTTGACCTCCGGCAGGATGCGCCGGAAGGCGATCAACAGCACCGGGAAGGGAAGGATGGCGGCGATGGCAAGTTGCCAGTCCAGCAGCAGCATCGCGACCAGCGAACCGGCCAGAAAAATGCCCCCGTGCAGTGCCGACGGGGCGATGATGTGGAACAGGAGCGCCACGTCGGAGGCGTCCTGCTCCAGGCGGGTCATCAGTTCGCCGCTGTGGCGCCCGGTGTGGAAGCGCATCGAGAGCCTCTGCAGGGAGTGGAACGCGGTGCGCTTCAACGTGATCTCGAGGTCGTGGATGAAGGCGGCGTTGACCCATCCCCAGGTGATGCGGAATCCGACTTCGGCCAAGCGGGCGAGCAGGATCAGGCCCACCGCCAGGAGCATCATGCCGGCGAAGCGTCCCTGGGGGGAGAGCACCTCGTCGAACAGGAAGCGTCCGGCCAGGAACGGCGCAGCCACCGCGGCGCCCGCGCCGCCGGCGAGCGCCAGGCAGAACACCGGCAACCGCCAGTACTTGCTGCGCGGCATCATGGCGACCAGGCGAGGCAGCACGCGCCCGCTGTCCTGCGCCGCGGGGGCGGCAACAGCGCCTTCCGCCGCGGCCGTGCCCGCGCCGGTCTCGTCATGCGTGACGGTTGCAGCGACGCCAGCGTGCGCCCCGGCGCCTGCAGCGCCACCGCCGGCAGCTCGCAGAATACGGTTGGCGGCATCCACGAACGCTTCCGCGTCGGCGACACGCGCGCCGGAATAGCGAGCCAGCAGCAGCGCCTCCGCGCGGCGCTGCACCGTGATGCGCCCGCCGCTCAGGTAGGCGTGGGTGGCGAGCGCGCCGGCCTCTTCGGCGCCGATCCACTTCACCGAGCCGTCGCGCACCTGGGCAAGCCCGTCGCGGCCTGCCACCAGCCACTCGTCCTGCAGGCGTCCGTCGCGGCTGACGTCGGCCCGAAACGCCGCCGCCCCACGGAATCGGGGCCGCTCGCGTGCGAGCAGGGCGCTGATGTCCTCCGGCAACGTCACGAGCCGGCAACCTATGGCCGCGGACAGGATGTCGTCAATGGTTCAGGCGGCGCGCGACATGCCCAAACCCGGCGCCGTCCGCCGACGGTGACGCACCAACGACGTGCCGGTCGCTCCCCGTCCGGGTGCGTGGGCTGCCACCAGCGGTACGCAACGACAGGATGCGAACAGTATGCGGGACAGGGAAGCGGCGGCCGATCTTGCGCGAGCCGCCAACGCGGAAGGTCGGTACCGGCCGGTCCACGGCGGCTTCTGGCGGTCAGTGCCGGCTTCGGCGGGTCAAACGCCGGCTTCAGCCCGGTCGAACGCGGGCCTCAGCCAGCGTAGGCGACTGCCGGGAGGCCCTTGACGCCCGGTACTACCCTCACCAGCGAACCGGCAAGGGGTTCGGCCGAGCGCTCGCTTTCGCTCATGCGCAGGCAGGCCGAGGTGATGTACAGGTCGGTAAGGGTGGGGCCTCCAAAGGCACAGGACGTGATCTGGCTCATCGGCAGGTCGATGGAATCCAGCAGTGCGCCGCGCTCCGGATCGTAGCGGCGCACCGCCGAGCCGCCGAAGATAGCGACCCACACCATCCCCTCCGCGTCCATGGTCATGCCGTCGAAATGTCCGCTTCCCTCGTTGGTCACGGTGACCCGCTCGTTGGCGATCGCGCCGGTCGCCAGGTCGTAGTCGTAGGCGCGGACGTTGTTGCGGCCGGTATCGATGTAGTACATGGTGCGCGCGTCGAGGCTCCACACGATGCCGTTGGAGATGGTGACGTTGCCGAACTTGCGCGACACGGTGCCGTCCGTGTCCAGGCAGTAGAGCGCCCCGCGGTCCGGTTCGCCGTCGAAGTCCATGGTGCCGGCCCACAGCCGGCCGGCGGGGTCGCACTTGCCGTCGTTGAACCGGTTGGCCGGAAGGTCGCGCTCCGGATCGGCGATCGGCCGCATCAGCCCGCTGTCCGGGTCGAGGCTCGCAAAACCGTTGTGCAGCGCCACGATCAAGCCGCCGGAGGCGCGCGGCACCACCGTGCCTACCGCCTGCAGGGTGTCGATTTCGCTGTTTCCGCCGGTGGCCGGATCGTACACGAACAGCTTCTGTCCGATGATGTCCACCCAGTAGAGTACCTGGCGTTCGCTGTCCCAAATCGCGCCTTCGCCGACCAGTGACGGGCGCTGCACTACCGTTTCGACGTGCCGTTCCATGTGCGGCCCATCCTACCGGTGAGCAAAGCGAGATGCCAGCCGATCCGCAACCAAGACCCGCGCCGTGTGTTACAGTCCGGTCCATGACCGCAACCAAGACCTTGAAGCAGCGCATCCGCGACGGCGAACAGTTGTTCGGCGCTTCGATCGCCATGCGGCCCGACGCCGACTGGCTGCGCGGCATCGTCGCTGGCCGGCCGTACGACTTCGTGTGGGTCGATGCCCAGCACTCGCCGCTCAGCGAGCACCGCCTGGTGGAGTTCTGCGCCGCCGCAACCGAGGTGGGGGTGCCGGTGGTGTTTCGGCTCAAGCACACCCGGCTCACCTACCTGATCGGAAACTTCCTCGACCTGGGCCCCACCGGCATCGAGGTGCCGCAGGTGGAGACCGAGGAGACGGTCGACGAGGCGGTGGCCAACTTCTACTACCCGCCGCGCGGCGTGCGCAGTTGGGGCGGCACGGCGCGGCTCGGCTTCGACGGGCAGGGGCTGGACGAGTACGCGGCGCTGTGGGAGCGGACCGGAGCCCTGGCGATGCAGATCGAGTCGATCGCCGCCGCCACCAACGCGGCGCGTCGCTTCGCCAAGGACGGCGTGGATTTCCTCACGATCGGTCCCGCCGACATGAACTTCGACATCGCGCGCCACCCGAATCACCCGCTGCAGAGCGTCGACGACTGCGTGCGCTACCTGGCGCACGACCTGCAGGGCACCGGCAAGCAGGTGTGCATGCGCATCGCCGCCGGCGACGATCCGCGCCCCTACCACGACATGGGCGTGACCATGCTCCTTGAGTCCGGCGTGAACTGAGGAAGTCGCCGAACCGTCGCTGTCTCGGTGAGCAGACCGACCGTCCGGCGCAGGCGCACCGGACGGCGGGTTCCGGCAGCAACGCCGGAGGCGGCGGATACCGCACCCCGGCGTGCCCGGCGACCGGTGCGCGATGCTCGACGTGGCGGCGGCGAACGCGACGGAGCGCGCCGGCGCCCCTTCAGGTCAGCGCGGCGCCGCCGTCCACGGTGATGGCCGAGCCGGTGATCATGGCGGCGGCGTCGGAGGCCAGGAACGCGAACGCTTCGGCGATCTCCTCCGGTTGGTTGAGGCGCCCGAGCGGCGTCGCGTTGCGCCGGCGCTCGTAGTTCACCGGGTTGTCGATCGAGGTGGACCAGTCGTTGGGGCTGTAGCCGGTGGAGTCGCGCAGGAACGGCGTGTCGACGTGTCCGGGGTTGACCTGGCAGCAGCGGATGCCGTCGTCCGCGTAGGCGCGCGCGGTGACCGCGGTAAGGGCGTTGACGCCGAACTTGCTGCACGCGTAGGCGGGGGCGCCGCCGCCGGTGCGCAACGAAGCCAGCGAGCCGACGGTGAGGATGCAGCCGCCGCCGGCGCGCCGCATCGCCGGCACCACCGCCTTGATGCCGATGAAGATGCCGGTCAGGTTCAACTCGAGGATGCGCCGGAACTGCGCTTCGGTCATGGCTTCGTAGCTGATGCGGTGGTTGCCGCCGGCCACGTAGCACATGGTGGTCAGGGTGTCGAAACGCTCCTCCACCTGCTCCACCGCCGCCTGCCAGGTGTCCGCCGCGGCGACGTCGAGCGGTACCGCCACCGCCTCGCGGCCCGCCTCGGTCAGCTCACGCGCCACCGCCTGTCCGGCGTCGTGCCGGATGTCGGCCACGGCCACCCGCGCCCCCGCCGCCGCCATCCGGCGTGCCGTGGCGGCGCCCATCGCGCCCGCCCCGCCGGCAATCAGCGCCACCCGGCCGTCGAGCCGCCAAGCCTCGCTCCCGTGCTGTGCCATCGCCACCTCCGCCGCCAAGCGTAGCAGGCACCGACCTCGGCGCCAAATACGCCTATGCCGCCAGTTGCGCGTACGCCGCCAAGTGCCGGTCCGCCACCGCCGGTAGCTTCCTGTCGTGATAGTGCGGCAGGTGAGGACGTCGTTTCGCTGTCAGAAGTTAGCGGGAGCGTGGGCGTCAGCCGTATCCGCCGGGCGGACAGTGCTCCGCGAACGACCCCGGAGATTCTACGGGGGCAAGCCGGACGGCTATCGCGGTCCCAGCAGGTCGTCCGTGCTCACGACGATGTCCGGGAAGGCCTCCGGCGCCAGCGTGTGTCCTCTCGTGACGGTCAGCGACTCGCTGTATCCGTGCGCGGACGGCCCGCGCCGCACCAGGACCCGCTCGCCGGTCACGTCGATGATCCACAACTCGCCTACCCCGCGCCGCGCGTAGATGGCCGCCTTCTCGTCGCGGTCGAAGCGCAACGACGTGTCCGCCACCTCCACCACCAGGAGCGCCTCGTATTGCGACGGATGCCCCGCGGCGTAGAAGTCGTCCTGCGGCGCCAGCAGTTGCAGATCCGGCTGCGGCTCGGTAATGTCCGCCAGCCGGAGCGGCCCCTGAACCCGGACGATCGCGCGGTCGCCCACGCGCATCACGAACAGGCGGGTTACGCGGTCCACCACCGCCTGGTGCCTGCTGCCGATGGCTGCCATCAGGATGATTTCCCCTTCGATCAACTCGACCCGGTCATCCTCACCGATGATGCCGGCGCGAGCCATGGCGTAGTAGTCGTCAACCGTGAACAGCTTCTTCTCCACCGCCGTCAACATCCGTCGCTCCCGTACGCACACGCTACCCCGGCGGGAGGCGTCGAGTCCATTGCCGCGCGTGCGTCTCGTGGTAGATTGGCGCGGTATGGAACTTGGTGCATTTTCGGTGAGCCTGGCGGTCAAGGACCTGCAGGCGGCGCGGGCATTCTACGAGAAGCTTGGTTTCTCCCGTACCGGTGGGGATGGCACAGGCTACCTGATCATGGTCAACGGCGCGGCAACGGTCGGCCTGTTTCAAGGCATGTTCGAGGGCAACATTCTTACCTTCAACCCCGGGTTGCGGCAGGACGGGTCGCCGCTTGAGGAGTTCACCGACATCCGGGAGATCCGTGAGTCGCTGGTCGCAGGCGGCATCGACCTGACCACCGATACCGACCCGGACGGCACCGGCCCCGCTCATGTCGCCTTCCGCGATCCCGACGGCAACGCCATCCTGATCGATCAGTTCTCCCCCAAACCCGGCACCGCGCCGGACTAGCTCCTCACCCACGCGACGGCGCCCGGGTCGTCGAGGCGCCCCGTGGGCCCGTTGCGGACGGCGCCGGGGTCTGTTAGGTTCGGCGCGCTGCGGCGACCGAGCTCGTGGTGCTGACCATCGCCGGCATCCTGTTCGCCGTGTGGCGATGACCGCCTGCTCGCAACCTGTCACATCCACAGACGGCTGATCGGAACGGCGAGGATGCGCTCGCCGCGTAACGGCAGCAGATCCCGGCCATCGTACAAAACAATGCCGCGCTGGAAGTCGTCGCCGCAGCGATCAGCCAGGCGAACCAGCCCGCGGGCGTCACGCGCCGTGACAGTGGCGGATGCCTTCACCTCGACGCCCCACGTGCGCGCACCGCGCGTAATCACCAGGTCCACCTCGACCTGGTCCTTGTCCCGGTAGTGCCAGAAACGCAGATCCGGATCGGTGTACTCCGCCTGGGCGATGAGTTGCTGGACGACGAAGGACTCCAGCAGGTGTCCCATGCGGTCGCGTTGTGCGAGCCAATCCTCCGCCGTCAGGCTGGCAAGCGTCGCCGCCAATCCGCTGTCCACCAGATGCACCTTCGGCGATCGGACCAGTCTTCGCGAGGGGTTACGGTGCCAAGCCCTCAGCCGGCGAACCAGGAACAGCCGTTCCAGCACCGTGACGTAGCGATCCACCGTCTCCCGCCGCAGACCGAGCGCGTCGCCGAGAGAGCTGACGTTGAGCAGTTCCGCGCTGCGCAGGGCGAGCAATTCCAGGAGCCGGGCGAGCTCGCTCGCATCGCGCACCCGTGCCACATCGCGGACGTCGCGATCGATGATGCTGCGCAGGTACTGCCGGTGCCACTGGCGAGCACGGCGCGGCGCACGGGCAACCGGCTCCGGGTAGCCGCCCGCTACGAGCCGCTCCGCGAGCGCCGGCCCCTCGGCGCCGGACGCACCTGAGATGTGCGGCTTGAGGTCACCATCCGTCAGCGCGCCCAGAAAACCGCCGGGCCGGCGTTCCTTCTCCGCCTCCGTGAGCGGGTAGAGCTGCACCGTCTCCATGCGCCCGGCCAGTGACTCGCTGACGGTGGGCAGGCATAGCAGGTTCGCCGAGCCGGTCAGCAGAAAGCGTCCGGGCCGGCGATTGCCGTCCACGGCGACCTTGATGGTGGAGAGCAGCGCCGGCGCTCGCTGCACTTCGTCGATTGCCACCGCGGCGGGCAGGCTGTCGACGAAACCGGTTGGGTCAAGGCTTGCGGCTTGATGAAGGTTGTACTCGTCCAGGCTCAGGTAGGCGCGCTCCGGTGCGATGCGCTGCACCAGCGTCGTCTTGCCGCTCTGCCGCGGCCCCACGAGACACACCACCGGGGTGTCGGCCAGCGCCTGGTGGATGACTGGTGCAAGCGCGCGCGGGTAGTAGAGCTGGTTAGCGGCCATTTGCCGGTTATCGTACCGTCCAATTGCCGGTTAAACAAGCGTCCAATTGCCGGTTAAACAAGCGTCCAATTGCCGCTTATGAGAGCGTCCAATTGCCGCTTATGAGAGCGTCCAATTGCTTTGTATAGGGGCGTCCAACTGCCGCTCAGGCGCATCGCGAGACCGCCTGGGACACCCGCGGGCTCGTCCTCGGTGGGTGGGTTACGCCTCCATCCGTCTGCGGATCTCGGCGAGGGAGATCGTCTCCTGGTCTCGCCGCCGGGCGATCTCCTTCCAGAACGATCGGCTGGTCTCGACCGCCACGGTCTCCCAGTCCGCTCCTTCCACCCCGACCACTACGGCAACGGGCTGCCCGTTTCGCGTAATCACCACCTGGTCGCGCTGAGCCGTATCCATTACGGATCTGATGCGCCTTTGCAGGTCGCGTACACTGATCGTCTTCACAATATATCCTCCGTCCGCTTGTCGGGCGGCTTCTCGCGTACGGTGCGCACGTAGACTACCTTCAGGTTTTCGTCGACGTAACAGAAAACTCGACGAGCCCCGACCGTCGGCCGGTCAACAAGCCGTTGTGATAGGATGTCCGTACGGCGACTCGGTCCCTCCATAAATACGACGTTGCATTGATGACTGACCACAACCGTACTCCCGAACAGCAGGCGCGTGCCGCCATCGACACGAAGCTGGAGCAGGCGGGGTGGCGTGTGCAGTCGATGGGGAAGATCGACTTCGGCGCCGGAGTCGGGATCGCAGTGCGCGAGTATCCGACCGACGTGGGGCGGCGGACTACGTGCTGTTCATCGACGGGCGGGCGGTCGGCGTGATCGAAGCGAAGCGGGAAGAGTGGGGGCACAGGATCACCGACGTAGAGAACCAGTCCGGCGCCTATGCCGCGGCGACACTCAAGTGGGTCAACAATCGGGAGCCGCTGCCCTTCGTGTACGAGAGCACCGGGGTGGTGACCCGCTTCACGAATCGCACCGATCCGGTGCCGCGCTCCCGCGAGGTGTTCAGCTTCAAGCGGCCGGCGACGATGCAGGAGTGGGTAGCCCAGCCCGATCCCCTCCGCAAACGGCTGCACCGGCTGCCGTCCCTGGACCCGGCGGGGCTGGCGCGGACGAGAAACCCACCGCCGGTGGTCTACAACGCCACGCTGCCGCCCGAGTTCTTCGACTTCATCATCATCGACGAGTGCCACCGCTCGATCTACGACCTGTGGCGCCAGGTGCTGGAGTACTTCGACGCCTACCTGATCGGCCTGACCGCCACCCCCGACAACCGTACTTACGGGTTCTTCCGGAAGAACGTGGTCAGCGAGTATTCGCATGAGCAGGCCGTCGCCGACGGGGTCAACGTCGGCAACGAGGTGTACGTCGTCGAGACCGAGAAGACCCAGCGCGGTGGCAAGATCAAGGCGGGCCGGTCCGTCGAGAAGCGCGAACGGCTGACGCGCCGGAAGCGCTGGCAGATCCAGGACGAGGACCAGGCATACGGCGCCAAGGAGCTGGACCGCTCGGTAGTGAATCCGGACCAGATCCGCACCGTAATCCGCACCTTCCGCGGCAAGCTGCCGGAGATCTTCCCGGGCCGCAAGGAGGTTCCCAAGACGCTGATCTTCGCCAAGACCGACAGCCACGCCGACGACATCATCCAGACCGTGCGCGAGGAGTTCGGCGCCGGCAACGAGTTCTGCCGCAAGATCACCTACAAGGTGGACGGCGATCCGAAGTCGGCTCACCGAATTCCGCAACGACTACCATCCGCGCATCGCCGTCACCGTGGACATGATCGCCACCGGCACCGACGTGAAGCCGCTCGAATGCCTCCTGTTCATGCGCGACGTGCGCAGCCGCAACTACTTCGAGCAGATGAAGGGCCGCGGCACGCGCACCCTCGACCACGACGACCTGCGGAAGGTCACGCCCTCCGCCGCCACCGCCAAGACCCACTACGTCATCGTGGACGCGGTCGGCGTCACCCAGTCGGTCAAGACCGACAGCGGACCGCTCATCAGCAAGCCCGGCGTGCCGCTCAAGGATCTCGCCATGGGCGTGATGATGGGCGCCCGCGACGAGGAAACGATCAGTTCCCTGGCCGGCCGCCTCGCCCGCCTCAACCGGCAACTCGACGACGCCGAGCGGCGGCGAGTCGAGGATCAGGCCGGCGGCGTCGAGCTGACCGCCATTGTCGGCAACCTGCTGGCAGCCATCGACCCCGACCGGATCGAAGCCAAAGCGCGCGAGATCGATCCACCGGCCGGAGACGACGATCCGGCCCCGGCTGCCGTGGACAAGGCTCGCGACCTGCTCGCCGCCGACGCTGCCGGCGTGTTCACCGGCGACCTGATCGACCTGATCGACTCGATCCGCCGCGACAAGGAACAGACCATCGACCACGACAGCCTGGACACCGTGCTGCGAGCCGAGTGGGAGGGCGACGCCCGGGACAACGCACAGGCGCTGGCGCGTGACTTCCGCGAATACCTGGAGGCCAACCGCGACCAGATCGAAGCGCTCACCATCTTCGACAGACAGCCGCACCGCCGCCGCGACATGACATACGCCATGATCCGCGACGTGCTCGACAAGCTGAAAGCCGACAAGCCGCTCCTCGCACCGCTCCGCGTCTGGCGCGTCTACGCACTGCTCGACGACTACCGCGGCCAGCAGCCCGACAAGGAACTCGCCGCCCTCGTCGCGCTGATCCGCCGCGTCTGCGGCATCGACCAGACGCTCGCTCCCTACGCCGAGACCGTGCGCCGCAACTTCCAGACCTGGATCATGGCCCGCCACAGCGGCAGCGGCGAGAAGTTCAACGACCAGCAGATGGCATGGCTGCGCATGATCCGCGACCACGTCGCCACCTCCTTCCACCTCGACCGCGACGACCTCGAAATGGCCCCCTTCGACTCCCAAGGCGGCCTGGGCCGCATGTACCAACTCTTCGGCAACCACATGGACGAGGTAATCGAAGAACTCAATCGGGCACTGGCGGTTTAGATGGAGCACGAGCGTCCGACTATGCACGCCGGCTGGCTCAGAGCGTCGCTAACGGAAGTCTGTGAGATTCTCGACCATAGAAGAGTTCCAGTGAACAACCGGGAGCGCGACAGACGGGTTGCCGGAGTGCGGGCGGAGGATCTCTATCCCTACTACGGATCAACCGGCCAAGTCGGTGTCATCGACGACTTCATATTTGACGGGGAGCACATTCTCTTAGGCGAAGATGGCGCTCCATTTCTCGATCCTCTCAAAAACAAAGCCTATCTGGTCACCGGCAGATTCTGGGTCAACAATCATGCACACATCCTACGTGCGGAAATATCAAACAAGTACGTGTGTCACTATTTAAACGTAGTAAACTATTCGTATCACGTTACAGGAACAACTAGGCTTAAGCTGACCAAGAGGTCACTCGGATCCATATCTATACCTATACCGAGTATGGCGGAGCAACTCCGCATTGTTGCGAAGATTGAGGAGCTGTTCTCCGAACTTGACATAGGCATCGAGAGCTTGAAGGAGGCGTCAACATCAATGCTCGAGAAGTACAATCGCTCGTGGTTCCATTGTGCAGCGTCGACGAACAGCGGTTGATAGTGAAGAGACTTGCGAAAGTTCTATCCATCATAGAGACCCTAGGTCGAGACATTGGGGATCAGATTATTGTAGCGGACGTGTTGCGCCGGGCGATCCTCGCGAGGGCGTTCAGCGGACAACTAGTGCCTCAGGATCCTAGCGACGTCCCGGCGTCTTGCCTCATCGACAGGATTGGTGCGGGCCGAGCCCGCGCTGCGAAGTCTGCAACACGCCGGGCTGCTGGGAAGCGAGGGGCGGCCAGAGCGACCGTATGACTAGCGGGCTTCCAATAAACCTTCACGACCTCTTACGACAGCGTACCATCGAGGGCGAGCGGGTCGAGTACAAAGGTGGCTGGAATCCGCAAAGTGTTCTGCACACCATCTGCGCGTTCGCCAATGACTTTCACAATCTGGGCGGCGGCTACGTGGTGTTGGGTGTGGAGGAACGCGACGGGCGGCCGGTACTGCCGCCCAAGGGCATCGAAGCCGGACGGATCGACGCGGTTCAGAGTGAGTTGCTGCGGTTGGGCCAGTCCGGTATACAGCCGCACTACCATCCGCTCGTGGGCGTGTACGAGGTCAAGGGCCGGACGATCCTCGTGCTGTGGGCGCCGGGTGGCGAGACTCGTCCCTACAAAGCCAGGGTCAGTCTGGCACGTGGCGGGACGGAATGGGCGTACTACACTCGCAGGCACAGCAGCACGGTCCGCGCTAAAGGAGCCGATGAACGCGAACTGCTGTCCCTGGCCGCCACGGTGCCGTTCGATGACCGCTACCACCAGGCAGCCTCGCTGGATGACCTGTCGCCGCGGCTGATTCAACAGTTTCTTCGCGCCGTCGGCAGCGACCTCGGGTTGGAATCAGGACTCTCGACGGAGACTCTGGGCCGCCGCATGAATATCGTGGGCGGACCTGCTGAGGCGTGCTTTCCCAAAAACGTCGGGCTCCTGCTCTTCAACGAGGCACCGCACATCTTCTTTCCTACAACCCAGATCGATGTCGTGTGGTTTCCGTATGGGCCCGGCGGCGACCGCTTCGAGGAGAAGGAGTTTCGTGGTCCCTTGGCGGTCATCCTGCGAGAGGCGATCGAGTTCATCGACCGGAACTACCTCAAGGAAACCGTCATCAAGCATCCACATCAGCCGGAAGCCGAGCGATTCTGGAACTTCCCCCTTGCGGCTATCGAGGAAGCCCTGGTGAACGCGATCTACCACCGCTCGTACGAGGAGCGTGAGCCGGTAGAGGTACGCATCACTACGCAGGAACTGACGGTTCTGAGCTTTCCCGGTGCCGACCGGTCGATCCGCATGGAAGATCTACAGACCGGGCGCGCGATCAGCCGCCGTTACCGGAACCGCCGCATCGGCGAGTTTCTGAAGGAGCTCGACCTGGCCGAGGGACGGTCTACGGGCATTCCCAAGATCCTGCGCGCCATGCGCGAAAACGGGTCGCCCCCCGCGGTGTTCGAGAGCGACGACGACCGCACTTGGTTCCTCGTCCGTCTTCCGGTGCACGAACGGGCTCGCAACGGCACGACGGGGCAGGACACCGAATATGATATCGGGCAATATTCTCGGCAGGTCACCCCCAAAGGCGCACAGGGGGGCAAGGCCTCGGCGAGCACCGGGCAACATACCGGGCAAGACGCCGGGCAAGATGTCCCGCAAGTCACCGGCCATGTCGAGACCCTCCTTGCAGTGCTCAAGCACGAGATGGGCCGCGCTCAGTTGCAATCTGCGTTGCGGCTGGCTCATCGAGACCACTTCACCGCGTCGTATCTCCGACCTGCCCTGGAAGCCGGCCTGATCGAAATGACACTCCCTGACAAGCCGACGAGTCGACATCAGCGCTATCGGCGGACGCCGGCTGGAGAGGCCCTGGCACACAGGGTGGCGGCGAGGGACGCGTCCGTATGAATTCCGCGCCCATCGTTTCGAGAGTCTGGAGCTTCTGCGCCACCTTGCGCGATGACGGGGTGAGCTACGGCGACTACCTGGAGCAGCTCACCTACCTGATCTTCCTCAAGATGGCGGACGAGTACGGCAAACCGCCCTACAGCCGTGACGTCGGGATTCCGCCTGCGTACGACTGGCAGAGCCTGAAGATGAAGCGGGGCGCGGAACTCGAAGGCCACTATGTCACCTTGCTGCGCGAACTTGGCACCCGGCGCGGCATGCTGGGGCAGATCTTCATCAAGGCGCAGAACAAGATTCAGGATCCCGCGAAGCTCTACCGGCTGATCGACATGGTGGAGGACACCGATTGGGTCACGCTTCAAGCCGACGTCAAGGGCGACATCTACGAGGGGCTGTTGGAGAAGAACGCCGAGGACACCAAGTCGGGCGCAGGACAGTACTTCACGCCGCGTGCCCTGATCCGCGCCATGGTGGAGTGCGTGCGGCCGGAGCCGGGCAAGCGCATCGCGGACCCGGCGTGCGGCACCGGCGGGTTCTTCCTGGGCTGCTACGATTTCATCACCGACAAGGCCAACTTCGTGCTCGACCGCGAGCAGAATGCGTTTCTGAAGCACCAGACGTTTCACGGCAACGAGATCGTCGCAAACACCCGCCGGTTGTGCCTGATGAACCTGTTCCTGCACAACATCGGCGAGATCGACGGCGGCGCGCCCATCTCGCCGAACGACTCGCTGGTGGCCGACGACGGCGAGCGCTACGACTACGTGCTCGCAAATCCGCCGTTCGGCAGGAAGAGTTCGCTCAGCTTCACCAACGAGGAGGGCGAGCAGGAGACGGACGACCTGACCTACAACCGGCAGGACTTCTGGGCCACCACCTCCAACAAGCAGCTCAACTTCGTGCAGCACATCCGCACCATGCTCAAGACCACCGGTCGCGCCGCCGTGGTGGTACCGGACAACGTGTTGTTCGAGGGCGGCGCCGGCGAGACGATCCGCCGGAAGCTGCTCGACACCACCGACCTGCACACCATCCTGCGCCTGCCGACCGGCGTCTTCTACGCCCAGGGCGTCAAGGCCAATGTGGTCTTCTTCGACAACCGCCAAGCCAGCCCCGACCCCTGGACCAAGCGCGTCTGGTACTACGACTACCGTACCAACATCCACCACACCCTGAAGAAGAAGCCGATGCGGTTCGAGGATCTGGCCGACTTCATCAAGTGCTACAACCCGCAGAACCGACACGAGCGCACGGCGACCTGGGACGACGACAGCGCACCGGAAGGCCGCTGGCGCAGTTACAGCTACAAGGAGATCATTGCCCGCGACAAGACCAGCCTCGACATCTTCTGGCTCAAAGACAAGAGCCTGACCGACCTCGACGACCTGCCCGAGCCCGAAGACTTGGCCGCCGAGATCGTCGAGAACCTCGAAGCCGGCTTGGCGAGCTTCCGCAAGATCCTGAACGGGCTGGGAAAGCGATAGAAAAATTAGGGTACGGTGCGCTGGTCCGGACTCAAGTCGCGGCACACAATTGACGCCGTGTGAGGTGGGTAATGGACATGGACCCGTTCCCAAGAATCACGCTCGACCCGGCAACAACAAGCTGGGGGCGACTAGCCCGAAGTTCCAGAGGGGGGTGAACGCACTTAATTCTTTGCTACTGAGATAATTA
>JAPPGB010000104.1 GCA_028821475.1 Spirochaetaceae bacterium | reverse complement strand
AGGAAGCCGCCGCGGCTGCGGACAAGCCGATGGTGACCGACCCGACCACCGGCAACGTGGTGAGCGCGCCAGAGTATGGGGGTACATTGACTTACGTCAACATGCTCGAGCCTGCGAGTATTGACCCCGCTATCGTGCTCATCGCGTCACACGCTATCGGGCTCGTTAATGAGAAGCTAGGCATCCCGAACTGGGCATTAGATAGGGACGTACATGACTATAGAACAATTTGGCTCCCTGAATCTGCCATTATAGGGCGGCTGGCTGAAAGCTGGGAAATGCCCGACGCCACAACTTATATCTTCAAAATCCGTAAGGGCGTTCACTGGCATAATAAGGCACCGATGAACGGTCGGGAGCTGACTGCCTCCGATATCGAGTACAACCAACACCGTATCTGGGGACTCGGCAGCGGTTTCACCGAACCTGCCGGAAATGCACCCCTCTACCCCTATGTCAAGAATCCTGAAGGGCTCTTAAATATTGAATCGGTAACGGCCACCGACAAATGGACGGTTGTTTTTAAGCTGAAGGAGCCAGTGCTCGGTACGCTGAAGGACATCACGGTCCAGGAGCCTAATTTTGTATTAGCCCCCGAGGTAATCGAGCAATACGGCGACGTTACGGATTGGAGGAATGTGGTCGGCACCGGGCCCTTTGAGCTGACTGACTACGTCGAGGGCAGCTCTATCACCTATACCAAGAATCCTGACTACTGGGGCTTCGACGAAAAATACCCGCAGAACCGCCTGCCCTATGTTGACGAGATAAGGGCCCTGATTACGAAGGACGAAGCGACAGTTCTGTCGTTAATGCGCACGGGTAAGGCTGATTTCATCGGTAAGGCGGGCCAGTCTCAATTAACTAGTGTCGACGCGGCAATGAGCCTCCAGCGGACCAACCCCGAACTGAACCTGTGGCCGTTTTCTTATTTTGCCCAAACGGCTATGACTTTTGACAACCAGAAGGCGCCCTGGAACGACATCAGGGTGCGCCAGGCAATACAGATGGCAATCGACCTTGAGACAATTAACGATACCTACATGCAGGGTTGGGCAGATACGACGCCTACCGGGCCTGTAGGGAGAGCTCTTAAGGAGTATACCACCCCATTTGAAGAGTGGCCCGAAGAAATCAAGAAAACCTACAGGTATGACCCGGCAGCGGCCGAAGCGTTGCTTGATGAGGCTGGATATCCGCGCGGCGCCGACGGCATTCGATTCCAGACCGTCTATGAGCACGCCGACGCCTTCAATTTGGATTATTATCAGATAGTCATGGAATACTTGCGTGCGATTGGCATTGGTGTAGAGGTGGAGGTAAAAGACCGAACTTCTCATCTCGCTCTTAAGCGTGACCCTGAGATACGGCAAGGTATGCTTACTGAAGTTTCCAACCGTGACACTCCCCCTATCGGCTCACTAAGTCAAGTTTACTCGAAATCAGGATGGAATCCCCCCAACGTCAATGACCCGATTTATGACGCCATGTATGTTGCCGCCGCCGCAGCTACCGCCGTTGAGGAGCAGATGAGGCTGGTTGCAGAGGCAGATATGTACATCATAGAGAAGCACTGGTGGATCGTGGGTCCGAGAGTTCCTCTTTTTGCGGTGACCCAGCCGTGGCTCATTGGTTATAACGGTGAAGCCGAATTCGGAAGCAATGACTATGTCTTCTTATCCCGCCTGTGGATTGACCAGGAGCTGAAGGAAGCAATGGGTCATTAAGGATTTCACCGCTCGTGGCTGACCTTAGGTAGACAGGAGTAGGGAGGTTTTTGCTTCTCTACTCCTCTTGATATACGGCACCTGACGAGGCGTGTCCCATGAGAGCCTATATCATCAGAAGATTACTGCTCATAATCCCCACCCTGTTTCTATTGACCATCATCGTCTTTCTCTCCGTCCGGTTCATCCCCGGCGATATAATAGACACAATGGTGAGTGAAATGATCTACGGCGGGGGGCATATAGACCGTGAAGCTCTTGAGCGTATGCTGGGATTAGACGTGCCCGTTCACGTGCAGTATGGACGCTGGATAGGAGTGTTGCCGAGGCCTGACCGGGTTACCGGTGAGTCCCACTTCAGAGGTCTCCTTCAGGGCACCCTTGGCAAATCACTGAGGGGCAGGTGGACGGTAGAGGATAGGATATTAGGTAGATTGCCGGTAACCATCGAGCTTGGCGTCATGGCAATCGTAATCGGGCTGGCGATAGCCCTGCCAGTCGGCATCTACTCGGCGATTCGCCAGGATACGGCCGCTGACTACGCGGGGCGCACCATCGCCGTCATCGGTCTGGCAACGCCTAACTTCTGGCTGGGACTTATGGTCATGCTCTTCCCGGCAATCTGGTGGGGCTGGTCGCCACCGCTGGGGTGGATTCCTTTCACCGAAGACCCACTGGGGAATCTCGGGGTGTTCATCATTCCCAGCCTGATTCTGGGGACGGCCGGTGCTGCAGGCACAATGCGGATGACGCGCACCACGATGCTGGAGGTGCTCAGGCAAGATTATATCAGGACGGCCTGGTCCAAGGGTCTAAGGGAGAGGGTAGTTGTTATGAGACACGCCATCAAAAACGCCCTCATCCCGGTGGTCTCCCTGATCGGCCTGCAGTTGCCGATCCTGGTCGGGGGCGCCGTGATCATGGAGAACATCTTCAGCCTGCCGGGGCTCGGTCGTCTCATGGTGGATGCCCTCAATGACAGAGACTACCCGGTGGTCTCGGGAATCAATCTGTTTTTTGGCGCTGCGGTGATGGGGATCAATCTCCTGATAGACGTGATTTATCCTTATTTAGACCCCAGGGTCAGTTATCGATAAAGGCGGGAAATCGACAACATGAGCGACGCCAAAGGGATACGACCAGCACTAAGTGAGCCAAAGAGACGAACCGGGGCGGCTTATTTCTTTGTCAGTCTGGTCAAGGAGAAGCCATTGGGTACTATCAGCGGGACTATCGTATTGATATTGATTCTTGTCGCTATCTTTGCCGATGTTCTGGCTCCCTATGGCTATACTGAAATACACTTGGTAGATCGGCTGCAGGGCGCATCAGCCCGGTATCTGCTGGGTACAGACCAGTTGGGGCGAGACTTCTTGAGCCGCATTATCTACGGGGCTCGTCTCTCGATGGTTGTCGGTCTGTCAGCGACCGCTCTCAATGTTGTGGTCGCTGTCCTGATAGGCGGCACTTCAGGATTCCTTGGTGGTAAATTCGACCTGCTGATGCAGAGATTTGTCGATGCCTGGATGGCTTTCCCGGGACTGCTCCTGTTGTTAACCATAATGTCCATAGTGGGGAAGGGTGTGCCACAGATAGTACTGGTTCTGGGGATATCAGGAGGCATCATCGGCTCAAGAGTAGTCAGAGGCACCGTTATCGCAGTAAAAGAGAATGACTATTTTCAGGCGGCGGAGTCGATTGGCTCTTCAAAATGGAGAACACTTGCCCGACATGTCCTGCCCAATATTGTGGCCCCTGTAATCATCATATTCAGCATCAACATCGGGGGGGTGATTATGAATGAGGCGTCTTTAAGCTTCCTCGGATTCGGTCTGCCCCCTGAGGTTCCTAGCTGGGGTACTCTGCTCAGCTACGACGGACGCAGATACATGGAGATGGCGCCATGGCTGGCTCTCTGGCCTGGTCTTTGCCTGACTGTTGTCGTTTACTGTCTCAACATGTTCGGCGACGCCGTGCGGGACCTGCTCGACCCGAGGCTCAGGGGTGGCGGTGCCGGAGCCGCCGGGTCAGTTTAAGAGAGCCCGCCGGGCCGATCTCGTGGGCAGCGTGCTGAGCCCTGCGCTGCGTCAGGTAATCGAGAACCGAACGAGCGTAAAGCACCCGCGAGGTGCAGCGAGGTCGTGACTGATCCGCACGAGGGCGAGCGGGTGGCTGTGGCAGCGGTAACGAGGGCTGTCGCAGGCGCGTGTGGCGAGAATGCCGCGGATAAGGGGGCTGACTCGGGTTGAACCCCAGTCGTCCGGTCAGTCTTCGCGAGAAAAGTAGCGTTCGATCGCGTGATCGATCGGCCAGAGATCCAGCAGTTCGAGGGATTCGCGCACCGAGATGATCGTGTAGAACGGCGGCTCCCGGTCGTATCGGTGAAGGATCTCTTCTACGTGCGATCGGTCAATACCGATGGAGACGTGCTCTGCATCTTGGCCCTTGCGGCTTGTGTCCTTGGGCCTGGTCACTCTCCCTCGACCGCCGCCCGGAGCGCCGCCGCCAACGAGCCGTGGTTGACGATGCCCGCGATACGCTCAGCCATCATATAGGTCGTCGCCTGCGTGTTTGCCCGCGGGCAATCCGGCATCAGGCTCGCGTCCACCACGCGCAGGCCCTTCGTCCCGAGCACTTTCCCGTCTTCGTCGCACACGGCCGTCGGGTCGGCGGGATCGCCCATTCGACACGAGCTGCTCTGGTGGTGCGACGTAATGACGTGCCTGTCGACCCAGTCGTCGAGGGCGTCGTCGGACGACTCGGCCGTCACCTCGTCCTCGGCCGGCACGATCGGACCTTCGAGGACGGTCGCCATCTCCGTGGAGGCGGCGAGCCGCAGCGCCAGGCGCAGTCCCTCGCGAAGGCGTATGCGATCGGCAGGATGCTCCAACCAGCCCATCTCGATCACCGGCATGGCCTCCATGTCTGGTGCGCCGTCTGCGAACGGGGCCGGCATCTTCAGCGTGCCCGCGCTGAGCTCGAGCATGAGGGTCGGAATGATGACGAAAACGCGGTGGCCGGAAGAGTTGTGCCCGGCCAAGCGCTCGACCTCGCCCACCTGGCTCTGCAGCGGTCCCAGGAAAAACAGCATGTCGTTCCTCATGGGCGCCATCCCGTCGAGCGCGTCTGCGGTGTACCGAAGGTACATCGGCATGGGGTGCGCGGAGCCGTCGACGTTGTTCGAGGCGATGCCTTCCTTCATTCGGAACGTCAACGGAAGCGCCACGTGGTCGCGCAGGTTCCGGCCGACACCGGGGAGATCTACAATCGTGGCGACCCCCGCCGCCTCGAGCTCCTCCGCGGGACCCACGCCGGAGCGCAGGAGCAGGTGCGGCGAACCGATCGCCCCACCGCATAGGATCACCTCGGTCCGGGCACGCAGAACCGTCCCGTCCGTCAGCTCCACGCCGACTGCCCGTGGCGTGCCGCGGTCATCATCGAAGAGAACACGCCGGACCTCGGAATCACCACGGATGACCAGGTTCGGGCGGCCCCGCGCCTGGGCGAGAAAAGTGAGCGCCGAGCTCTGGCGCACGCGGTTCACGTTGTTCAGCGCCAGCGACCCAACACCGCCCGCAGTCCCGGGCTCGTTGACGTCCGCGCAGCTGTCGAATCCGGCCGCCACGCAGGCGTCGTGCCAGGCGACGTCGGCCGCCCGCCACTCCGAGCGCAGGTGGCGCCGGACAGGGACCGGGCCGCGGTCTCCGTGGAAGTCTTCGGCCCCATAGTCGACGTCCGACTCGACGGCGTTGAAGAACGGCAGCACGTTTTCGAACGACCATGTCGCACAGCCGAGCGTCCCGCTCCAGTGCTCGAAGTCCTCGGTCGTGCCACGGACCCACATCTGGCTGTTCACCGAGGTCGTCCCCCCGACCACACGCCCGCGCGGCAGGTCGACGGCGCGCCGTCCATCGCCCGCGCGCGTGTAGCCGTAGAGGCCGCCCCGCAGCGCGAACGCCTCGTCTTTGGATAGGGGGTTGTCGGAATCTGGATACCAGTGATGCCCTCGGACCTCTGCCGGGCCACCGTTGCCCCGATTCCCGTAGCCGTAGCGAATCGTGTCCGGGAGACCTTCGTTGCTTCCGGCCCTGTCGTAGTCGCGTCCTGCCTCGAGCAGCAGCACTCGCTTCGCGCGTCGCTCGGAGAGCCGTGCCGCCATCACGCCACCGGCCGCACCGGCGCCGACGACGATGAAGTCGGCGTCGGCGTCGCGGCCGCTTGGCGCGCTTTTGTTTGGGGTGGGGCGCCGCATCTATTCGCTCGGAGGCTGGGACGGGAGGAATCGCCCGCCGCCCAGGTGCGCTGTGAGGCTGGACTGATCAGCACTGCCCACCACGGGCCTCCGCACGCCGAATTGTCGCGACTCGTTGGTGATCATACGCGCATTATATATACGTTATCCATCTTGGGAGCAGATTCGTGAAGCAGGGTGAGGTCCAACAGATGCTGGCTGCCACCAATCGGTGGTGGCGCAACCCGAGTGACTGGCCGCGAGTGGCATCGTGGCCACACGCGCCGAGTTGGATCTCGAGGATCCCAATGTCGCAGCGATACCGGCGGCGCTGCTGGCTTGGCTGATCGATGACACTGCGCCGCGCGGATTGCGGTGAGTGTCTTCATGTTCTCGAGTGTCACGAGGTGACATGCGCGACCTACTCGATAACTGACGGGCGTGCCACCTCACCTGCCACCGGGGCCGCGGGCGTTCAGGGTCAGATAGGCCGGCGACACGGTGGTGGCGACCGCGGCCTCGGGCACGGTCGGCGCCGTGGTGGCCAACTCGGCCCGGGCCCCGGCGCCATTTGACGGTATGCCTTGCGTGTGCAACGATGGCTGCGGGCTTCGGGTGGACCGGATGCGAATGACGCGGGACGACAGTACCCAGCGCCGCCGGCGGTTGCAGATGGCGCAACCGGTGCGCTCTACCGCCGCTCTGCTGCTCTACGGGGGGGGGGGGGGGGGGGGGGGGGGGGGGGGGGGGGGGGGGGGGGGGGG
>JAPPGB010000103.1 GCA_028821475.1 Spirochaetaceae bacterium | reverse complement strand
GGACCATCCTCGGGCGTAGCGAGCGCCCGGTTGCCACCAATTCCCTGCGCCTCAGCAGGACCGCGGGCGGCACGCTGCTGGCCTACGGCGCCCGGCGCTACGACACCGCTGGCAAGGCGCGATTCGGGAGAGATCCCTCCGAGCCGGTGCTGTGCAGGTCGAATGACGGGGGCAAGACCTGGTCCGCGCCGGTGGTCGTGGCTGGTGCATCCGCGGACAGCCGGGCGCGCGCCTACGAGGTCACCTGTCCGGTCGTCACCCTGGACGAACGCTGCTGGCTGGCCGCCGCCGGACTGCTCCCCGAAGCGGGGCACCTGGGCGCACGGGTAGTGGCATTCCTGTCCACGGACGCGGGACAGACGTGGCCCCACTCGCCGACGGTGTTCCACGACCCCGACGAGTGCCGCTGTTTCTTCGAGACGAAGGTCACCTCCCTGGGAAGCGGGCGTCTCCTCGCCGTCGCATGGACCGTGACCGCCGGCGACTACCGCGACCTGGACAACCATTACGCGTTGTCGGACGACGGCGGCAGGACCTGGACGCGGCCGGCATCCACCGGCATCCGGGGGCAGACCATGACCCCGGTGTGGCTGGGAGGCGGTCGCATCCTGGTGTTGTACAACCGGCGCTACGGCAGGCAGGGCATCGTCATGCAGGTCGTTCAGCTCAGCGCGGACGGATGGATTCTCGGGCCGGAGACGATGCTCTGGGACGCCGCCGGCGCGCCCGGCGAGCTTGCCCACGGAGCCGGCGGCATCGACAAATTCTCCGACTTCGCGTTCGGTCTGCCGTCCGCCCTGCCAATCGGTGACGGGCTCCTGCTGGCAGTGCACTGGTGCCGGGAACGAGCGGCCGAACCACAGGCGAGACCCTCCGAGCGCTACGGCATTCGCTGGACCAGCCTGCAGCTAACCGAGTAGCGGCGCAAGGGCACGGGACGCCGCGAACGGGCTATAATTGCCCTTGGAAGGCGACCTCGCGGACTCGCTGACTAACGATAAATACTTCACTTGCAATAAGTTAAAGTACTATCTTCCGGTCGGGACGGAGGCAATGCAGCCGGGGTGTGAAGGCCGAAAGCGGTAGCCTTGGACCGGAAGTGGAAGTTCAACCTGAGCAACGCGGCGCAACTGCAGAATCTGTTCGAGCGCAGCGACCGCAGTCGGGGCCGTCCGCCGGGCGGTGGCGGCACCGATGGCGGCCTGGGCAGGGCGCCGCGGAGTGGCGGTGCACCGGGAGAACCGGCGTCGGCGGTACCGATGCGCGAGGGCGAGCGCGAGGCGGCAGCGCCAGCCGGGCCGGTGCTGGACGCGGCGGCGCGGGAGGAGCTGGTCCGGCAGGCGGCGGGCAAGAGCACCCGCGAAGTGCAGCAGATGCTGGCCGAGGTGGACCCGGAGCTGGCGCGGCCGAGCGACCGGTTGCGCGCGCTCGGAGGCGGGCGCTGGGAGCTGAAGGCGGCGATCGACGCGGAGTGCCGGCACGGACTGGAAACGCTGCAGATGCTGCTGTCGCACACGGATCCGCACCTGGCGCTGGGCGAGCTGGTGGCGCGGCTGGTGCGCGACGGCCTGGCCCGCTACGACCCGGCACGGCCACCGCGCGTCCGGCGCACTGGCGCTCGCCGCTCGGGAGCGGGAGAGCGATCCGCGAACACGCTAGCGCGGCGCGACACGGAGGCGGTGGAGCGGAGCGCGGCTCGCGCGGATGGAGGCGGCGTCGAACGGCAGAGCGAAGTCGAGCGAGATGACGCATCGTTCGGGGCGGCGGTTCGGAATGGCACTGTCCGTCCTTCGGCGGCGCAGCGGCCCGCGGAAGCCGAGCACGGCGAGACGAAATCCGCGCCGGCGCACGACGGTGGCGGTCGCACCGCTTCGCCGGCGAAGCGGGATGCGGAGGCCGAGCGTGGCGGTGCGAAGTCCGCGGCGGTGCGGGATATTGTCCGGCGCTCCGAATCGGCGGCGCAGCGGCACACGGAAGCCGAGTGCGGCGGCGCGAATTCCGTGTCGGTGCGGGACACTGTCCGTGGCTCTGATTCGGCGCCGAAGCGTCCCTCGGAGGCCGAACAGGGCAGCACGAAGTCCGCGCCGGTGCGGAGCAGAGACGGGCACACCACTTCGCTGGCGAAGCGCCACTCGGTCACCGGGCGCGGCAACGCGTCACGGGCGGCGGCACCGAGCAGCGGTGCGCACACCACTTCGCTGGCGAAGTGCCAACCCGGACGCAGGTCGCATGCGGTGGCGCGAAACGGTGGCGGCCCGGCGGTTTCGGCGGCGAAGCGGGACACGGAGGCCGAGCGCGGCGGAACGAACTCCGCGCCGGCACGGGACACTGTCCGCCACTCCGATTCGCCGGCGGAGGAGTATACGCCGGTGGGGGGCGGAGCCGGGCACACCACTTCGCTGGCGAAGCGCCACTCGGTCACCGGGCACGGCAACGCGTCACGGGCGGCGGCACCGAACAGCGGTGTGCACACCACTTCGCCCACGAAGTGCCGGTCCGAAGCCGAACCGGGGCGCAGGACGCACGCGGTGGCGCGGCACGGCGGCGGTCCGGCGGTTGCGGCGGCGAAGCGGGACACGGAGGCCGAGCGCGGCAGCCCGATGTCCGCGCCGGTGCGGGACACGCTCCGGCGCTCCGAATCGCCGGCGAAGCGGGACACCGAGCCCGAGCGCGGCGGCCCGATGTCCGCGCCGGTGCGGGACACGCTCCGGCGCTCCGAATCGCCGGCGAAGCGGGACACCGAGCCCGAGCGCGGCAGCCCGAAGTCCGCGCCGGTGCGAGACGCGGTCCGGTGCTCCGAATCGCCGGCGAAGCGGGACACCGAGCCCGAGCGCGGCGGCCCGAAGTCCGCGCCGGCACGGGACACGCTCCGGCGCTCCGAGTCGGCGGCGAAGCGGGACACGGAGGCCGAGCGCGACGGCCCGAAGTCCGCGCCGGCACGGGACACGCTCCGGCGGTCCGACTCGGTGGCGAAGGGAGTCATGCAGAACGAGGGCGTGCATACTGGGGAAGCGGCACGCCGTGGTGCCGGCGCGGCTTGGGCGCCGGGACGCGGTCGGGAGACCGAGCACGGCTGCGGGCCACCGAGGGCGATGCAAGGCAACGGCCGCAGGGGTGCTTCGCCGGCGAAGCGGCACGGGAGAGTCGGCGGCGATGGCCGGGATGTGGGCGGGCACGGTGTCCTGGAGCTTGCAACTTGCGCGCACGGACCGCGGGTCGACGCCAACCGGTGCAACGCATCGTGGGCACCGGTGCCGGGCGACCGCCGGTTCCCGGCCTTGGCGGCGCAGCGGCTGGCGTACGCCGCCGGGCTTGGCGCGGTGGGGCCGGCGGAGCGTTCGCCGGCAGTGCAGCGGCACCTCGCCGCGTTGCATTCCCTCGGTGCGGCGCCGGGCTCCCGGTCGCGGTACATCCCGGCGGCGGTGAAGCGGGAGGTGTGGCGGCGCGACCAGGGTTGTTGCAGCTATGTCGACCGCCACGGCGGGCGGCGCTGCGGCTCCCGCTATCGGCTGGAGATCGACCATATCGTGCCGTTCGCGCTCGGCGGCGGTGCGGAACCGGCTAATCTCAGGCTTCGTTGTGAAGCCCACCACAGGTTGCGCCACGCTCAGCGTCACGACCGCCCCGCGAGGATAGCCGACTGAAGCCCGGCGCGCCCCGGTGTGCGCGGTCGATCCGAGCGGCGCGACCGGGGACGGCAGGCAGGTGGGCTTGAGTACTGCACCTCCCCAGATACAAGTATCCAGAAGTAGCTTCATCCATCTCCCGTAACCAGGAGCGGCTCGACTCGCTCCCGGCTGACGAGGCGACTCGCGTACACGAGGCAGGCGAGGATGTCCTCTCGTTCCAACCACGGGTAGCCGTGCAGAATCGTCTCGTGATCGTCACCTGCTGCCAGCATCCCCAATATGTGCTCGACGGCCAGGCGGCGACCTCGAACGATCGGTTGCCGCCGAAGATTCGTGGGTCAACGGAGATTCTCTCCAAGAGGCAGCTTCGTCCATGGCAACCTGATCGAGTCGATTCTCAACAGGTGTGGGGGACGCGTGTCAATGTCGTGCGACCAGCAGACCAACAGGACCGGTTGTCTGGCGTTTGCGTGCGAAGCCGAGTCTGTCAGCTTATACTGGGGGGCGATGGCTGGATCGTTGCGGCTGCGGACCAAGATGGGGTATGGCGTCGGGGACCTGGGCGGGAACCTGTTCTTTACCGTCATGGGGTTCTGGCTGCTCAACTTCGTCACCGACACGCTCGGGCTGGCGGCGTCGCTGGCCGGGCTGGCGCTGCTGCTCGGGCGTGCCTGGGACGCGGTCACCGATCCGCTGATGGGCACGCTGTCGGACCGCACCGCCTCGCGCTGGGGGCGGCGGCGGCCCTACCTGCTGTTCGGCTCGGCGGCGATGGTGGCCGGCATGACGCTGGTGTTCCTGGAGGTGGGCGGGCGCGGCTGGAGCGAGGGCGCGATGTTCGCTTGGGTGGTGTTCGCGTTCTGCTTCGTGAGCACCGCTTACACGGTGGTTTTCATTCCCTACGCGGCGCTTACGCCGGAGTTGGCGCGCGACTTCCAGGAGCGCACCAACCTCAACGGCTACCGGATGGCGTGGGCGATCGTCGGCACGCTGCTCGGCGCGGGCGCGTTCACCGTTGTGGTCGGCATGGCGGCCGGCGCCGGCATGGGCGCGGGGTACACGGTCGCGGGCCTGCTGTTCGGGGTGATTTCGGCGGCGGTGGTGCTGATCACGTTCGCCTCGGTGCGCGAGCGCCCGGTGACACGCGGGCGTGCCCCGGCCGGCAGCGTGTTCGCCGGTTACGCGGCGGCGCTGAAGGTGCGCCCGTTCCGGCTGGCGCTATTCCCGTGGGCGCTGTTCATGACCGGCATCGTGGTGGCCACCAGCGCGGTGCCGTTCTACTTCGAGCACCTGTACGGGCGCCCCGAGCTGGCCAGCTTCGCCTCGCTGGCCCTGCTGCTGGCCGCGTTCGCGGCGATCCCCGGATGGGTATGGCTGTCGGGGCGGATCGGCAAGCGCACCGCCTACAACGCCGGCATGGTGCTGTTCGGGGCGGCGCTGCTGGCCGCCTACCTGTTTGCCCACCGCGACGTGACCGTGCTGTTCGTACTGATGGCGCTGGCCGGGGTGGGCCTGGCCACCAACTACGTGATGCCGTGGTCGATCATCCCCGACGTGGTGGACTACGACGAGCTGGAGAACGGCCAGCGCCGCGAGGGCGTGTTCTACGGCATGTGGACCTTCCTGCAGAAGCTGGGCCTGGGGCTGGCCGGCGCGGTCAGCGGGGCGGTGCTGCAGTGGACCGGCTACGTGCCCGACGTGGCCCAGACCCCCCTCGCCCTGCACGGCATCCGGCTGCTGATCGGCCCGATCCCGGCGCTGTTCTTCATCGCCGGCATCCTGGTGCTCGCCCGCTACCCCATAGACCGCGCCGCCCACGCCGCCATCCGCGCCAAGCTGGACGCCGCCTCCGCCTGAGCAGGCGCTGCGACCCAGGTCGCTAAGACCCAAGCGCACGCCGCAGGGCCTGGGCGTCCAGGTACTCGGCGTCCCAGTCGGGGTAGATGGCGTCGAAGATGAACAGGACGTCGCCGGCCGCCGACAGCGGCGCCGGGTCGATGCCGCTGCCGTGCACCGGCAGGTGCGCGTCGTAGACCTGGCCGGCGGAGTCGACGCGCGGCGCGGACAGCAGCACGGCGCCGAGGCGCTCGCCGGCCAGCGCGATCATCTCGTCCGGCAGCTCGGCGCCCGGCCACAGGTGGCCGACGTTCAGGGCGTAGCGCAGGTTGGGCTGCCCGATCTCGGCGACCAAGTCGAGCACGGCGGCGGCGTCCGGCAGCCGCTTCCAGTGATCGGTCTGCAGGTGCAGGGTCACGCCGTGGTCGGCCGCGCGCCGGCACAGCTCGCCGATGCGCACCGCGAACTCGGCGCGGGCGCGTTCGTCGGTCCAGTGATTCTCCGGCCTGCGGTGCACGGCGATGACGGCGTCGCGTGCGGCGCACAGCCGCATCTTGGCCAGCACGCCGTCGATCGCCGCGACGCTGGCCGCGTAGTGGGGCGGATAGGCGTCGAGCAGGGTAAGGCCGGGGAACAGGTTGAGGTCGCGGCTGAAGTCCACCACCGCGCGCACCCTTTGCCGCGCCAGCCAGTCCTGCTCGTCGCGGAGCCGGCCGGGGTCGCGGTCGCGCAGGTAGCGCCACTCCATCTTCACCCCGTCGAAGTGCTCGAAGAACGTGGGCCGGCGCAGGATCTCCTCCTGCACGCTGCCGGGCCCGCGCAGCGCCAGCAGCCGGTTGCGCGGGCGCGGCGGCGGCTGCGGCGCCGGCAGCAGCGTCAACCCATCTTCCTTCACCCTGATCCTCGCCTAGTGCGGCGCGTGGTGTGAAGGAAAATTCGTCGGAATATC
>JAPPGB010000102.1 GCA_028821475.1 Spirochaetaceae bacterium | reverse complement strand
AGGCAGTGGGTGTGGTTGACCAGCGCGATGTCCAGGTCGCCGTCTCGATCGTAATCCGCGACGGCGCTGCCGCGGCCGTTGCCGGTAGCGATCCCGGCACGTCCGGCCACGTTGGTGAAGGTGCCGTCGCCATTGTTGGCGAACAGGAATTCGCCCGCGGCGCCGAGCATGGTCGTGATGAACAGGTCCTCCCAGCCGTCGTGGTCGACGTCCAGGAAGTTGACGCCCCAGGAGTCATCGCCCACCACCCCTGCACGCGACGCCTGATTGTCGGTGAACCCACCACTCGGGGTGCCCAGATACAGCACGTTGCCCCATGGCGGCTCCTCGAGAGGCGTATCCCAGAGCAAGTCCGAGATGTAGATGTCCCACGTGCCGTTGTGATCGATATCGGCAACGTCCATGCCCATGCCCCACTGAGCGTCGTCTCCGATCCGCGTCGAGTCACGAAACCACTGTGCCAGGGTGCCACCCTGATTGCGGTAGATCTGGTCGAGCTGACTGGCCGGGTCGGCCGTGCCGTAGGTGACGTTGACCACGTAGACGTCGGGCCACAGGTCGGTGTCCAGGTGGGCGCCGAGAACGGCGAGTGCGCCTCGGTATTCGGTAGCGGAGGGAGGATAGAGGCCCGCGGCGGTGGTGGCCTCATGGAAGCCACCGGCGCAGTCGTTGCGCAGGAGCCGGTCGCGGTTGGCCGGCGTCCCGGCGGCATTCATGACCAGATGGCCGATGTAGAGGTCGATGCAGCCGTCGCGGTTGTAGTCGAGCCAGGCGGCGGCCTTGGTGCGATGGGCCGAAAGCTCACCCAGCGGGGGGCTTGCTCGGTCATCGACCCTGGCCAGCGCCGCGACCTCGCGGAACAACGGCTCCCCGGGCAGGATGACGCCTCCGTTCTCTACCAGGAGGTTCTGCAGCAGCAGGTTGGGCGGACCGTCGGGTTGGTTCTCGCGCGTGATCACCCACTCCGAGCGATCGGTGTAGACGTAGATGTCGCGGTCGCCGTCGTTGTCGTAGTCGGCAAAGATCGACCCCGACATGTCGGTGGCCGGGAGCTTCGGCACGAGATGGTGGGCGGCCTCGAAGGTGCCGTCACCGAGGTTGCGGAACAGCCGTGGCGGGTACCGCGGGGCGCCACCGACCGCGAACAGATCCACCCAGCCGTCGTTGTCGATGTCGATCCAGTTGACGCCGAGACCGTGCGCGGACTCAGAGCTGTATACATCGCCGCTCACGCCGGCGGCCGTGCTCACGTCCGTGAATCTGAAGCCCGGCGCAGGGCCGCCGGCCGGCGAAGCGACCGTGGCGTCCGCTTCGCCGGCGGTTGTGGGGGCAAGGACGGCTGCGGCGCTGCCGTCGAACCAGGTGAGGGCGCGGGCGAACGCGTCGCGGCCGATCAGGGAACCGATGCGGCGTCCCGGCAGGTCGTCCATGCGCGGGTGGATGCCGCCGTAGAGGCGCGAGATGCCGGCCTCGTCGGAGGCGTCGTAATAGGTCGCCCACTGCAGCGTCACGGTCTCGGTGGGGCCGGTCTCGAACACCAGGAACTCGTTGGCCTTGGCCTCGAATTCGCCCAGGCCGCCGGGAAAGTACTCGCTGCCGGTGAACAGCGCCATCACCTCCGCCGCCGCGCGGCTGAAGGTGCTGTGCCCCGAGATGTAGCCGGCGAACGGCGGCGTGACGAAGGTGTCGCGCTGGTAGGGGACCCAGTCGATGCCGAGGATCCAGTCCACGCCGGTGTAGTCGGTTCCCTTGCCCGAAAAAGCTGGCCGGCGGGTGATGCTTGGGTGTCGGCTTTCATCGTCTTCCAAGTCACGGAGTGACCGTACAGACTCCTCCGGCTTGCCGAGCCAGGAGTAGACGGCGATCTCCCCGACGTGCTCGGCGAGGTGGGCGTGGCGCTCGCCGGGTGCGGCACTCTCCTCGGTGATCAGCTCGGCCACTCCCGGCTCCAGCGGCAGGCCGTGCGGGTCGTAGGAGGGCAGCTCCGGGTCGGAGGACTGTCCCAGTCCCGCCATGTGGCGGATGGCGGTGATCGGCCGCACGTAGTCGTAGTGACCCTTCAGCCCCCAGGCGCAGACCGCGGCGTCATGCACCGCCCCGTTCAAGGCCAGGTACAGCTTCACGTCCCACTCCAGCGGATCGAGCACCGGCCCCTCGCCGCCGATGCGACGCTCCAGCAGCGGGTGGTCGGTCACGTAGTTGGCCAGGGAGTTCCAGTGCCCCGGCGGCGTCTCCGAGTCGGGGCCGTCGGCCCAGAACTCGGCAATCACCCGCGCCCAGTCGCCGCGCTTGACGAGGTTGGGCGCGTAGGGTTTTCCAGTAACCGGGTTTACGTGGTAGCCGACCCCATCGTTGGCCCCCAGGCTGTTGCCGCCGAAGGAGAGTGGCGAGATGTCCATCATCACGCCGTCGTCGGGGTCGAGCGTGGTGGAGTAGCGCAGCACCTCGGCGAACCCGTGGCGGTACTCGTCGCTGCCCTCGCCGCCGAGGTAGGGCGGCGGGCCGGGGTCGTGGAACACCCCCTCGCCGGCCGTCATGCCGGCACCGGGGAGGGAGAAGGATGTCACCGAGCCCCAGTGTGAGCCGATGAAGCGCTGCACGCCGCCCGGCTGCACGCGGCCGGCCTGGTCGACGAACAGGCGCAGCGACAGCGGCTGCCAGCGGTTGGGGTCGGCCAGCTCGCCGACGCCGGAGTTGGCCACCACCAGCGGCGGGTTCACCGGCCGGTAGTCGAACTCGAAGGCGTAGGAGCCCAGCTCGTCGGCGCCGTCGTCGTAGCCCTGGTCGAGGATCAGCTTGGCGATGCGGTTGCCCACCGCGGCGGGACTGTTGCCCTCGCGCTCGGTGACGCGGTAGTCGTAGCCGAGCTCGGTCAGCAGGTCGTCGAAGCTGGGCAGGGAGACGTAGGCGCCGGGCGAGATCTGGTAGCGGCGGTAGAGCACGCGGTAGGCGGCGTAGCTGATCGCCTCGTGGCGCGCCGCGGCCACGTCGTCGGCCTGGATCCGTTCCTTGAGGAAGATCGGCTCGGCGGTGTCGTCGTAGACCGCCCACGCGTCCCACATCGCGGCGGACACATGGTACAGGTTGCGCGCGTGGATCGGCGGCCGCGCGAAGTCGTTGCGAATCGCCTGCAGCGTCAGCTCGTTCCACTGCCGCGCCACCGAGTGCGGCTGCGGCTCGGCGCAGAGGCCCGCCGCCACCAGCGCCAGCACTGCGCAAACTGCCAGCCGCAGCAGCCCGCTCCCGCCGCCGCGGCGTCCCCTCTCGTGCGCGTTCATCGCCTTCATCGTCGTCGTTGCGCCGGCACGCTCCAGTCGCGATAGTATAGGAGGTAGACATGAGCAGGGAACGTTGTGAAGAAGTAATGCGTCGTACCTCGCCGAGGTGCTTGGAGAGCTGCGTGATGGCCTGCTCGTCGACTACACGCACATCAGCGATGGGCTCTCAACCGTTCGTCAGATGGGCGCTGAATTGACCATCCCTTCCGCCTGAAACCACGCTCGGCCCTCCCAGGACTCGACGGACGCGACGGATTCGACCAACCGACCATCGTCTTCCGTGTCACGGAGTGACCGTGCTGACCGTGCCGAATCCGTTGCACCTCGCGCCTTGGAGACGATAGAGTCAGTGCCGGAGCCTGCCAGCAGGCTACAGTAGTGAGTACGCCACCCACGCACCCGCGCATTCCCTACGGGGAGGCCGACTTCAGGCGTATCCGCCTGAACCGGTGGCTGTACGTCGACAAGACCCCCTTCCTGCGGCGCCTGGAGCAGGAGCGCTACGCCTTCCTGATCCGCCCGCGCCGCTTCGGCAAGTCGCTGTGGGCGTCGGTGCTGGAAAACTACTACGACCGCTTCTGGGCCGACGGCTTCGACGCCACCTTTGCCGGCACCGACATCGGGCAGGACCCGACCGGGGAACAGAGCCGCTACGTCACCCTGCGCTTCGATTTTTCAACCGTCAACGACGCGCTCGACACCCTGGAGCGGGAATTCGAGACCTACTGCCTGATAGAGCTTCGCGGGACCCTACGGCGGCATCCCGATCTGTTTCCCGAAGCGGCAGTGCGGGACATCCTGGAGCCGCCCTCCATCGCCACCAAGCTGGCCGAGCTATTCCGGTACGCGGGCGACCACGACATCCCACTGTACGTGATCATTGACGAGTACGACAACTTCGCCAACACCGTGCTGGCGTACCACGGCGCGGAGGCGTACCACTCCTTCACCCACGGCGGCGGCTTCTACCGCAACTTCTTCGCCACCCTGAAGTTCGGGGCGGGGCGCACGGGCGGCGGTCTGGAGCGGTTGTTCATCACCGGGGTGTCGCCGGTCACCATGGACGACGTAACCAGCGGCTTCAACATCGGCACCAACATCAGCCTGGAGCCAGACTTCAATGAGATGGTCGGCTTCACCGAGCCGGAGGTGCGGCACCTGGTGGAGGCCTACCGGGAGTTGGGAGTGTTCAACCAGGACGCCACTACCGCCATGGATATCATGGGCGAGTGGTACAATGGCTATCGGTTCGCCAAGGCAGCCGAGACCGATCTGTACAACACCGACATGGTGCTGTACTACCTGAAGCATTCGATGCCGAACCGTGAGGTGCCGGATGAACTGATCGATACCAACGTGCGCATCGACTACGGCAAGCTGCGTCACCTGCTGGTGACCGGGCGGCAACTCAACGGCAACTTCGACCTGCTGCGCGACGTGATCGGCGAGGAGCAGGTGGACACCCGCATCCGGCCCGGCTTCCCCCTGCAAGACCTCACCGACCCGGAGAATTTCTATTCTCTGCTGCACTACTTCGGGCTGTTGAGCATCCGCGACGTGGTGGAGCGGGTGCCGCGACTGGCGATCCCGAACCAGACCGTGAAGCGGCTGATGTACGGCTACCTGCGCGACGCCTACCGCGACGTGGGGGTGTTCGCGGTCAACCTGTTCCGGTTCGAGCAGTTGATGATGCGGATGGCCAACGCGGGCGAGTGGCGACCGGTACTGGAGTTCCTGAGCGAGGCGATCGCGCGGCAGACCGGGATACTCGACTACATCAGTGGCGAGAAGGTCATACAGGGGTTCCTGGCCGCCTACCTGAGCGTGACCGACTACTACGTGTTCCGCTCGGAGGCGGAACTGGGCAAGGGGCACGCGGACATCTGCCTGGAGCCGCTGGCGGCCCGCTATCCGCACCTGCAGCGTGGCTACCTGATCGAGCTGAAGTACCTCAATCGCCGTCGGCGCTTGCAGCGCTCTGAGTGCCCTCAGCGCGGCGAGTCGGCGGACGACGCCGGCGTGGCGGCGGCGGCCGGACAGGCGACGGCGCAACTCAAGCGGTACCTGGCGGACGAGCGGCTGGCGCGGCAGTTTCCGGGGGTGCGCTTCATCGGCCTGGTCGTGGTGTTCCACGGCTGGGAGCTGGTGTTCTGCGACGAGGTGCAGCGGTGAAAGGATATACATGCATGCCTGGAACGGTACCAGGGGCGCCGCCGCCGAGCCCGGCTGAACGATCTACAAAACCAGCACTGCACTGGAAGGAATTGCATATAGTATAGGAGGTAGCCATGAGCAGGGAACGTTGTGAAGAAGTAATGCGTCGTTACCTCGCCGAGGTGCTTGGAGAGAGGAAGCTCGAGGTGATCAGCCAGATAGCCGCCGAGGACATGGTCGACCACTCCCAGCCGAAACCGGGCCGCAAGGGCCTGGAGAGACACGCCGGCGGCTTCCTCGCCGCGGTACCGGACGCTCAGATCGTCATCGACCACATCGTGGCCGGCGAGGACACTGTCGTGGGCATCTGGCACTGGCGCGGGACGCCGGTGGTGGAGCTCTTTGGCGTACCGCCGACAGGGCGCGAGGTGGAAAACCGTACCGCGAGCATCTTCAAGCTGCGTGATGGCCTGCTCGTCGACTACACGCACATCAGCGATGGACTCTCAACCGTCCGTCAGATGGGCGCTGAACTGACCATCCCTTCCGCCTGAAACCTGCGCTGGGCGGAGGGTAGCGCAGGGTTGCTCTCTACAACACCACCGCTTTACCGCTCTTGAGGGATTCGAACACTGCATCGATCACCTTCATCTGAGCGATGCTGTCCTGGGGCGATATGCGGTGCGGCGCACCCGTATCCAGCACCTCACACAGGTGCTGCAGTTGCAGGCTGAACTGAAACGTAGGGTTGAACTCATAATGCGCCACGCCGTCTCTCGTTTTCTGTTTCAGTACCACCGCCCGATCCTCATTGTTCCACGCCAGGTCCTCGATTTGCAGCAGGCCGTGGGTGCCCATGACCTCCACGTTCTGGGAATGCCAGGAGGTAAAACCCGAGGTAATCTGTGCCGTGCGGCCACCGGAAAAGATCAGCATGATGGAGGCGGCATCATCCACCTCGACACCCGGAATCTGAGTGGCAAATACTCGCTCCGGCTGCTCGCCAAAGATGAACCTCGCATGGTGTATGTTGTAACATGCTACGATGTAGATCGCCCCGCCCGCCTTGCCTCGTTGCCAGTACCAATTCACGAGCGGTTGGCGGTCCTCAAACGGGTGGCAGAAGGTGCTGTTCACCTGTAGAACCTCCCCGATACCGCCCCTCTCGATGATCTCCTTGGCTTTCAAATGCATAGGGTGGTGGCGAAACTTCCACGCCTCAGCGACGAACACGCCGCTGTTTCGGCAGGCGGCGATCAGCGCCTCGGCTTCGGCCGCGTTCACGGTAAAGGGTTTCTCAACAAGAATGGCCTTCACGCGCCGTGATTCTGCGATGCGGGTTCCCAGCTCGGCGTGATTTACCTGCCAGGTGCAGATAATCGCGACGTCGATCGGTTCCTTCTCCAGCATCTCATCGAGTCGGGTGTAGCTGCGCTCGACTTGGAACTGCCGGATGAACGAGTCCAGGGCTTTCTGCGAAACATCGCAGGCGGCCACGAGATCGGTCTGGTCGTTTTGCAAACACGCCCTCGCATGTGCCCGGGCAATGGATCCCGTGCCAACGATGACTACCCGATACTTGTTTTTCTCTGTGTTGTTCATGCAACTTTGCCAGCGGCGCGATGCCGCTGTCGATCGCTCGGCGGTACCACTGCTCCCCGGTTGTCTCGGCAGAGTCGCGAGACCGTAACGTATCTATCCACTCCAGCCACGAAGACGGAGCATGTTTCGGCGCCTACTGCGTGTCAAGCCACGCAACGACGCAGTCCGAGACCGAATTGGACCACCGGGCTGCTCGGCGAGTGTCCGCCGCGCCTCCCGATTCGATCTGGCGCTGCATGTTGTTCATTGTTTCAGCCCTTGACAGCGCCTGCAGCCACGCACACCAGCAGCGCCAGCACAAAGATGAAGATGCGTTTTTTCGTGTATACCACCCTGCCGATGGTCAACGACACGCGCGGCCCGCGCGGGCAGCGCCTGATCGGGGGCGCCGGTTCAGGCGGCGGCGAGCTTGCGGAACAGGTCGCGGAAGATCGGGTCGCGGTGCACGAAGCTGGCGCAGCGGACCAGGTGGCGGCGCCGGTCGACGCTCCAGGTAACCTGGTCGGTCAGCACCGGGCTCGGCACCAGCTCGGTCGGCACCCAGGCCGGGTCGAGCAGCCAGGCGATGGTGGCCACGTCCCACAGCACCCGCGACCAGCCGAAGTGGTCGGCGCGCATCTCCTTGAAGCGGGACGCCAGGAACGCGCCCAGCTCGCCGTGCGTCGCCACGTGGCGGTCGATCTCCGGGACCGAGGTGTGCAGGTGGCTGGTCACCCCCATGCACGGCACCAGCACCAGCGGCACGCCGCAGTCGAGCACCACGCGCGCGGCGGGCACGTCCTGGCGCAGGTTGAATTCGCGCGTGTGGGGCCAGGTCAGGGCGTGGCCGCCCAGCCACACCACCACGATCTTCCCCGCCAGCGCCGGCTCGGCCAGCAGCGCCGAGGCCACGTTGGTGATCGCCCCGATGGCCACCACGTAGAGCGGGTCGTCGGCAGGGCTGGCCAGGCCGCGGGCGACCAGGTCGCGCACCGCCTCCGACTCGCACGGCTGCCCGCCGGCGCCCAGGTAGCCGGTGGAGCCGCGGAACGCGAACCCGTCGGCGGAGCGGCCGAGTCGCTCCAGGAGGCGGAGGATCTCCTGGTAGCTCAGCTCCATGCCGTGCCCCGGCCCGTCGGAGCGGGCGTTGTGGAACGGCGCCGCGTGGACCGCCTCCACGGCAAGCCGCTCCGGGGAGAGCAGCGCGTGCACCAGCGCGAACTGGTCGTCGGTCTCGTTATAGGTGTCGGTGTCGAGCACCATGCGCACCCGGCCGGCGGGCGGCCGCAGCCGCTCCAGGCGGACCGCGTCGGGGATCTGAGGAAACGTCATGTCGAGCCGCATCCTAACGCCCGGCCGCGGCTCAAGGCCAGCCGACTTCCCGGCCGGCGCGCTCCGGGGCTCCGGGGCGAGGCGCGAGGCCGTTGCAGAGGGCGCCTTGGAGACGATAGAGTCAGTGTCTGGCTGCCGTTCGGCTGCCTCGGGCTACGGTAGTGAGCACGCCACCCACACACCCGCGCATTCCCTACGGCGAGGCCGACTTCAGGCGCATCCGCCGGAACCGGTGGCTGTACGTCGACAAGACCCGCTTCCTGCGGCGCCTGGAGCGGGAGGACTACGTCTTCCTGATCCGCCCGCGCCGGTTCGGCAAGTCGCTGTGGATCTCCCTGCTGGAGAACTACTACGACCGCTTCTGGGCGGACGACTTCGACGGCACCTTCGCCGGCACCGACATCGGGCGGAAGCCGACCGGGGAACAGAGCCGCTACGTCACCCTGCGCTTCAACTTCTCGGCGGTCAACGACAAGCTCGAAACCCTGGAGCGGGAGTTCGAGACCTACTGCATGATAGAGCTCCGCGGAACGCTGCGGCGCCATCCCGACCTGTTTCCGGAAGCGGCGATGAGGGACATCCTCGCGCCGCCCTCCATCGCCACCAAGCTCACCGAGTTGTTCCGGTACGCGGGCGACCGTGACATCCCGCTGTACGTACTGATCGACGAGTACGACAATTTCGCCAACACGGTGCTCGCGTACCACGGCGCGGAGGCGTACCACTCGTTCACCCATGGCGGCGGCTTCTACCGCAACTTCTTCGCCACCCTGAAGTCCGGCGCGGACCGCAGCGGCGGCGGTCTGGAGCGGTTGTTCATCACCGGCGTGTCACCGATCACCATGGACGACGTGACCAGCGGCTTCAACATCGGCAAGAACATCAGCCTGCACCCGGACTTCAACGAGATGGTCGGCTTCACCGAGGCGGAGGTGCGACGCCTGGTCGAGACCTACCGGGACCTGGGCGTGTTCAACCAGGAAGTCGCTACCGCCATGGGCACCATGGGCCAGTGGTACAATGGCTACCGATTCGCGAGGACGGCCGACACCGATCTCTACAACTCGGACATGGTGCTCTACTACTTGGACAACTCGATCCCGAACCGAGAGGTACCGGAATACCTGATCGACACCAACGTGCGCATCGACTACGGCAAGCTGCGCCACCTGCTGGTGACCGGGCGGCAGCTCAACGGCAACTTCGACCTGCTGCGCGACGTCATCGCCGAGGAGCAGGTGGATACTCGCATCCAGCCCGGCTTTCCGCTGAAGGATCTCACCAAGCGGGAGAACTTCCTGTCCCTGATGCACTACTTCGGGCTGCTGAGCATCCGCCACGTGCAGGGCGTGTTGCCGCGGCTGGCGATCCCGAACCAGACCGTGAAGCGGCTGATGTACGGCTACCTGCGCGACGCCTACCGCGACGTGGAGGTGTTTTCGGTCGACCTGTTCCGGTTCGAGCAGTTGATGCTTCGGATGGCGACCGAGGGCGAGTGGCGGCCCGTGTTGGAGTTTCTGAGCGAGGCGATCGCGCGGCAGACGGGAATCCGCGACTACATCGCCGGCGAGAAGGTAATGGCGCCCCGTGCCGGGGCGCTCGGCTTTCTGGCGGCCTACCTGAGCGTGGCCGACTACTACGTGTTCCGGTCGGAGGCGGAGCTGGGCAAGGGCCATGCGGACATCGCGCTGGAGCCGCTGGTGGCCCGCTACCCGCAACTGCAACGCGGCTACCTGATCGAGCTGAAGTACCTCAGTCGCCGTGGGCGACTTCAGCGCTCCGAGCGTTCTCAGGGCGGCGAGCCGGCGGGCGACGCCGGCGTGGCGGCGGCGGTCCGAGAGGCGACGGCGCAACTGGAGCGGTACCTGGCGGACGAACGGCTGGCGCGGCAGTTCCCGGGGGTGCGCTTCATCGGCCTGATCGTGGTGTTCCACGGCTGGGATCTGGTGTTCTGCGACGCCGTGCAGCGAGACGGAACTGCAGCGGAGTGAGGCCGCGCGGCTGCCGGCCGCCTCTTGCAAACTTGACGGCTCATTCGGCGTGTGTTACCACGTCCCTAATTGAGGAAGACAGGTGTGCACCAAGGGCAATCCCCGGTGCCTGCACACGGGCAAGGAGGTGCGGATGTAGTTCAACACCGAGTGCCCTCTCGCTTTACCTACCGGTAACCGGCGTTGAAGCCGGGCTTCGAGAGCGGGCGAGGGGAGGCAGTTCGCCGCGTGCTCTCGAACGAGGAGAGAACCTCATGAGATTCGCAACGTACCGGACGTGCGGAACGTGGCTGGCCGTGCTGGCCGGTCTCGTTCTTGCCGCGACCGGCCTGTGGGCGGCTGCCGAGGGAGAGCAGCCGGCGACCCGGGCCGACAAGGAGTACGTGACCGACCCGGTCACCGGCAAGACGGTGGTCGCGCCGCAGTACGGCGGCACCATCACCCAGGTCCTGAAGCACAACGTCGACCGCGACACCGACCCCTACAGCGGCGGCCCCGGCTCGCTCTACATCACCAGTGGCGTGCTGGAGAAGCTGGCCATGGTGGACTGGGCGATCGATCGCAACGTCTATCCCTTTCTGACCGGCTACATGGCGCCTCTGTACGCCCTGACCGGGGCGGTGGCGGAAAGCTGGGAACAGCCTGACCCCACGACCTACGTCTTCAACATCCGCTCGGGCATCCACTGGCATGACAAGCCGCCGGTGAACGGGCGCGAACTGACCGCCGCCGATGCGGAGTACTCCTTTCAACGCATCTTGGGAAACAAGCTGTCCGGGACCGAGTTCAGTGACGCGGAGCCTTCCCCCGGCGGCGGCAGCCTGGTAGCGCTGCCTTGGGAATCGGTTCAGGCCACCGACGAGCGGACACTGGTCATGAAGCTGACCGAGCCGCGGCTCATCGCCCTGGGGGTGATCCTGGACTGGTACAGCATGGCGATCCATCCGCGCGAGGTGATCGACGAGCACGGCGACATGGCGGATTGGCGCACCCTGGTGGGAACCGGGCCCTACATGATCACGGACATCGTTCCGCAAGTGTCGATAACCTGGACCAGGAATCCCAACCACTGGCGCAACGACGAGAAATACCCCGAGAACCAGTTGCCCTACATCGACGAGATGAAGGGCCTTGAGATAAATGAAGTGGCCACCATGCTGGCGGGCCTGCGTTCCGGCAAGATCGACTTCGTCGGCTGGCCGGGCGCCTCGCAGTTGAACTCGATCGACCAGGCGGTGAGCCTGCAAGAGACCAACCCCGAGCTGGTGATACACACGTGGTCGGAGCGGTCGAATGCCAGCACCCGCATGAACCAGCGGGAGGGGAGCCCCTTTACCGACATCCGGGTGCGCCGCGCGATGCAGTTGGCGATGGACCTCGAAGCGATGAACGATTCCTACTTCAGGGGCTATGCCGACACGATTCCGCGGGGACTGGTCGGCCGGGAATTTCAGGACTACATGACCCCGTTCGAAGAGTGGCCCGACGAGCTCAAGCAGTACTACCGGTATGACCCGGAGATGGCCGAGGAGCTGCTCGATGAGGCCGGCTATCCGCGCGGCGCCGACGGTACCAGGTTCTCGGCCATCTACATTCACTTCCCGCGGTTCGACGTGAGCTGGCCGGAATTGCAGGCGGCGTACTGGCGTGAGGTCGGCGTCGAAGTGATCATCGAGACACCGACCGATGCGGAACACTCGGCGAGAAGCGCCAGTGGAGATTTTCATCTGTCCATGACAGTTGCGGGGGTCAAGGCTGATCCGTTGTGGCAAATGAGCGCGTATCGGGGTGGCATTGGGGGGAACCGGGCTGGCGTCGACGACGCCCAATTCAACGAATGGTACGATGCCGCCTTCGCTTCCAACAGCCTGGACGAGGCGTATGAGCTGGTTAAGAAGATGGACTATCGCATCGTCGAGCAGCACTGGCAGCTCTGGGGGCCGTTGGCTCCGGCATTTACCGTGCACCAGCCGTGGGTGATCGGCTACAACGCCGAAGGCGGCTTCGGCGGCATGCAGAACATGGTCGTGTTCTCCCGCCTGTGGATCGACCAGGAGCTGAAGACGGAGATGGGCCATTAGGCGCTAAACCGTCGCCGTTGAGACGGTCTGATTGCACGGGGGCTGGGGGCGCACGCCTTCAGCCCCTTTTTGCCATGCTGATCCGGCGAGCCTGCGCACCATGAGACCTGTCGCGTGAGAGCCTATGTCATCAGGCGGTTGCTGCTGCTGATCCCGACGCTGTGGATCGTGAGCGTCATCGTCTTTCTGCTGGTCCGGTTCCTGCCGGGCGACGTGCTGGACCTGATCGAGTCGCAGTTCGAAGCCATGAACATGCAGATCGACCGTGAGGCGTTCATGCGCATGCTGGGCCTGGACGTGCCGGTGCACGTGCAGTATGGGCGCTGGATGGAGGGCATCCTGCTGCGCGGCACCCTCGGCAAGTCGCTGTTCGGCGACTTCGCGGTGGAGGAGCGCATCCTTGCCGCGCTGCCGGTGACCCTGCAGCTCGGCGTGATCTCGCTGGTGATCGCGCAGGTGATCGCGCTGCCGGTCGGCATCTACTCGGCGATGCGGCAGGACACGGCCGCCGACTACGCGGGCCGCACCATCGCCGTGATCGGCCTGGCCACGCCCAACTTCTGGCTCGGCATCATGGTGATGATCTTCCCGGCGATCTGGTGGGGCTGGTCGCCGCCGATGGAGTGGGTCCGGTTCGCCAAGGATCCGGCCGGGAACATCGCCATGTTCATCATCCCGAGCCTGATCCTGGGCACGGCGCTGTCGGCGACCACCATGCGCATGACGCGCACCATGATGCTGGAGGTGCTGCGCCAGGACTACGTCAGGACCGCCTGGTCCAAGGGGCTGAAGGAGCAGGCGGTGGTGGTGCGCCACGCGCTCAAGAACGCGTTCATTCCGATCGTCACCCTGATCGGCGCGCAGTTGCCGATCCTGGTGGGCGGCTCGGTGATCATGGAGAACATCTTCAACCTGCCGGGGCTCGGGCGCCTGACCGTGACCGCGCTGACCAGCCGCGACTACCCGCTGGTGTCGGGCGTCAACCTGTTCTTCGCCGCCGCCGTCATGCTGAACAATCTCGTCATCGACCTGGTGTACGCGTTCCTGGACCCGCGCGTGCGGTACAGTTAGATGAGCCGCGCCACGGATACATCTACATCAGCGCCGCGGGCGGAGCCGCGGCGGCGCAACGCGTTCGCGGAGTTCTTCGTCAGGCTGTGGCGGGAGAAGCCGCTCGGCAGCGCCTGCGGCATCGTGGTGCTGGTGCTGATCCTGGTGGCGATCTTCGCCGACGCGCTGGCGCCCTATCCGTCGTTCGAGGTGCACCCGGTGGACCGGCTCAGCGGCGCGACGCTGCGCTACCTGCTGGGTACCGACCAGTTGGGGCGCGACCTGTTGAGCCGCCTGATCTACGGGGCGCGGCTGTCGCTGTTCGTCGGGCTGACGGCGACCGCGCTGAACGTGGCGGTGGCGGTGCTGATCGGGGTCACCTCGGGATTCTTCGGCGGCAAGCTGGACCTCTTCGTGCAGCGGTTCGTGGATGCCTGGATGGCGTTTCCCGGGCTGCTGATCCTGCTCACCGTCATGTCGATCGCCGGCAAGGGGTTGCTGCAGATCATCCTGGTGCTGGGCATATCGGGCGGCATCGGCGGCTCGCGCATCACCCGCAGCGCCGTGATCGCGGTCAAGGAGAGCGCCTTCTTTCAGGCCGCCGACGCGATCGGCTGCTCGAAGTGGACGGTGCTGGTGCGCCACGTGCTGCCCAACATCGCGGCGCCGGTGATCGTGATCTTCAGCATCAACATCGGCGGAGTGATTATCTCCGAGGCGTCGTTGAGCTTCCTGGGGTTCGGCCTGCCGGTGCACGTGCCGAGCTGGGGTGGCATGCTGAGCCGCGAGGGCCGGGTGTACATGGAAATGGCGCCGTGGCTGGCCATCTGGCCGGGGGTGTGCCTGACCATCGTGGTGTACAGCCTCAACATGTTCGGCGACGCCGTCCGCGACCTGCTCGACCCCCGCCTCAAGGGCGGCACCGGCAGCTTCGGCGCCGGCGCCTGAACGGCGGCTGCTGCTGGAACCGCTTTTGACCACGGCACCGTGACCCGGTACACTTGTAAAGTCCCACCTGTTGTGCCCGCCGGTATCGCCGGCGGCTGATCGCGAATCGCACCATACGTCACGCGGATTGAAACACATGGCCGGATACTGGGATCCACCCGGGAGCCGAGCCATGCCGTGGACCGCCGCCGCAAGGGCTTGGCTCCCTGCACCGTCAAGGGGAGACGAATGAGACGAATCCATCCAGCAGCGTTGTTCGCGATGTTCGCCATGGCACTGCTTGCCAGCGGTTGTGCTGACGACAAGGTGATTCCGGAGACGGCGCTTAGCGCTATCTCCGCGATCAGTGACCCCGCAGCGATCGGGGACCGCATCGAAATAAAGGAAGTGCGCGACCGGGGAGACTATGCCTACATCATGATCTTCATCGGTTCACCACAGGGCGAATTCACCACCTTGGATGACGGGCTCGCCCGTGCGCAAACGGCGACCCTGGCGCTCGCCCACGCGATAGTCGAGATCATCAACAAGCACGACGTCAACAAGGATGTCCGTGTGTGGGCTCAACTGCCCCTGCGCGACGGCGGCGTTACCGTTCTGGGTCATGCCGCATACGAGGCCAGGAACAATTCATTTCACGAGTTCGAGCGATTTACCTCGTCCGCCGGCTCATAGCTAGTATTGGTGTTGGCGGACGAATTCGACCTTGACGCCTCGCTCTTCGAGCTGCTTGATGGCGGCGCTCGCCGCCTCCTCGTCGAGCTGGTTCTGCGCCAGGTTGATCGTGTCCCCCTCGGACAGGCCGGCGTTTTCCACCAGGGCCGAGACATCGCTGATCTGGTTCTGCGGCAGCATCAGTTCGGTCAGGCTGGTCAGGCCGGCGAGCGGCGAGATGTCGCTGATCTCGTTGCGCGCGAGGTCGAGCTCGGTGAGGCTGGTCAGGGAGGCCAGCGCCGAGATGTCGCTGATCCGGTTCCAGCGCAGGTTGAGCGTGGTGAGGTTGGTGAGGGAAGCGAGCGCCGAGATGTCGCTGATTTCGTTCCGCTTCAGGTTGAGGTGGGTCAGACCGGTCAGGGCGGCCAGCTCCGAGATGTCGGTCAGCCGGGCCTCCTCGATCCGCAGCCTGGTCAGGTTGGGGAAGCGGGCCAGAAACGACAGGTCTACCTGGGTGTGGTGGAACTCGAGCGTGGCGAGGTTGGTGGCATGCTCCAGCCCGGTCAGGTCCATGGCTCCCAGGGAGGAGGTGGTGAGCGAGGTGATCGACTCCAGGTCGGCGGCGGTGATGGCCCCCTCGAACTTGCCGATCGTCTGCCTGACGACGCGCTCCAGGGCCTCGTCGGGAATGCTCACCCCGTCATCCTTCTCGTCGGAGCCGCAGCCGGCAAGCGCGAGCGTCATCCCCAGGACAACGAACGGTCCCAGCAATCTCCTCGCCACCGATACCATCGAAATCGTGTCCGCGCCGTTCATCACCGTTCGATGGTATGCCGGCGCCCGCTCCCGGTCAACGAAGCCGGGACGCTACAGACGCTCCACGGCCAGGTACGCAGCCATGCGCTCGACGTGGTGGAGAAACAGGTCCGCGGTCCACGAGTCGAGGCCGCGCTGTTCACTCAGCGGCAGAAACCGCCGCACGTCGTCGCGCGCCAGCTTCCAGTCGATACGGTCGATCCTCTCTCGCAACGCCCGCAGCAGCCACTCGCTCGACACCTCGAAGCGTTCACCTTGCCACGGACCCTGTTGATGCAACGCGTCGCCGAGCAAAGCCAGATTGGGGACCGTCCGGCGTGCGACGTACCAGAGAAAATCGTACCAGTCGCGTCCCTTGACGTAGCGGCGGCACAGCAGGGCGTGCGCCTTGGTCCCGAACCCGGAGGACAGGGTCTGCGTCGTGATCGGCGCCGTGGTCGGAAACGACAGGTACGAGGTCTCGAACGACGATCCCCGCGGCGGGTTGATGTCGATCTCGAGCTTGATGCGGATCTTCTTCGAGCTGACGCGCTCGAACGGGAGGTCCAGTGTCACGACGCTGCCGATGGAATCCGTCTTGACGAACGCCTTGCGCACGGCGCCCACGGCCTGGTTCTTGTCCTGAATCTCGATCCGCAACCCTTCTGATTCGCAATCCGTCGCGATGCGCATCAGGTGCGGCTGCCACGCTAACTCCCGGTCGGGTTGCTTCAGCAGGAAATCGAGATCTTCCGAGAACCGGTTCATGCCGTGGCAGATGCGCAGGCAGGTTCCGCCATGGAACATGGCCGAGGAGAACAGGCCCGACCTCGACAGGCTCGCCAGTACGTAGTGCTGCATCAGCTCCGCGAGCACGTTTTCCTGCTCGATGGCGTTCGCCGGGGCGTACTCGCGGATGCGCGCCTGCAGGACGTCACTCAGCAAGTGATGCCTCCTTCGCCAAGTGCTCCAGGTAGGCGACCACCCTGCGGTCCCGGATGCTGTCGCTGATCTCGGGCAGCGCCGCCATCGACACCCCGCCGAGATCGTCCGGCTCGATGCGCAGCGATTCCAGAACGTACCCAAGGCCGTCGTTCGGCCACGAGACCGACTTGTTCAGATAGAGCATGTCGGCGAGCGCGCGCAACGGCGTGGCCACGAACGCCCACGAGCGGGAGCCGAGCTTGACCGCCTCGACGCCGGCCCGCGGTTGTCGCGCCGGAACGCGTTGAAACGAGAACACTCCGAGGTCCGTCGTGAACGATCGGCTCCTGCGTGCGGTTACGCTGCTGGTCTGCTGAACCGCCTCCGGAATGAGACCATGATGGGCGAGCGCGGACTCCAGGCTGACGTGCGACGGCGAGTGCAGAAAAGCGGCGGCGACATACGGGTGCAGCTCCGTCCTGCGGTACTCAGGGCGCAACGCGAACAGTCCGGGTCTGAGACGGCTGATCTCGCCGCTTGCCACGGCCCGATGCACCAACTGCTTGCGAGCGCCGTCGGAGCCGACGGGAAAGAGGTTGCCCACCACCGTCTCGTTGAACAGCCCGCCCGGCGGCGCAAGCTTCATCACGGCTTCCGTCAACGACTGCATCGTGCATACAGGTTACGAAAAACGTAACCTGAGTGCCAAGAACCAAGCACCGTAGATGGCACTTATCACTATGGCCGAGGCGTTGCTCCGCCTCGCCGGGCGGCCAGGGCGTCGAGCAGGCGGGCGCAGTCGGCGACCGGGCGCAGGCCGATGCGGATGCAGTCCGGCAGGCCGAACGAGGTGCAGTCGCGCACGAACAGGCCCCCGCGCGCCAGCGACCCGCGCAGGCCTGCGGCGTCGCCGACCCGGGCCAGCACGAAGTTTGTCGTGCTTGGATAGCACCGGATGCCCAGCCCGCCGAGGCGGCGCTGCACGTACGCCCGCGCCTCGGCCACGGCCGCCCGTGCGCGCTCCGGGTAGCCCCGGTCGGCGAGGGCGGCCTGCCCGGCGGCCTGCGCCAAGGCATTCACGCTCCAGTCGGGCTGCAGCGCCTGCAGGCGGCCAATCACCCGTGCCCCCGCCACCGCGTAGCCCAGCCGCAGACCGGCCAGGGCGTAGTCCTTGGTCATGGAGCGCAGCGCCACCACCGACTCGCCGGCCGCGGCCAGGGCGACCGCGCCGCCGCCGGCATGGCCGGTGGACAGCGGGTGGTACGCCTCGTCGACCACCAGCAGGGTTCCGGCCGCGGCCGCGGCGTCGGCCAGCGCCTCGATCTCCGCCGGCGCCAGGGTTGCTCCGGTGGGGTTGTTGGGGTTGCACACGAACGCCAGGGCGGGCCGCTCGGCGGCCATGAGCGCCGCCGCGGTGCCGGCGTGCCAACGGAAGCCGCGTGCGCCGCGCTCGGCTCCCAGGGTGCACACGCCGCCGCCGCACACGGCGACCGCGGCCGTACTCCCCGTAGGCGGGCGTCAGAATCAGTGCGCCGGGCCGCGTCCGGTCGCGGCCGTCGACCCACGCGCGGGTCAGCAGGTGGATGATCTCGGTGGAGCCGTTGCCGGCGAGCACGTTCGCCACCGTCACCCCGTCGCGGCGGTGATGGGCGGCGATCGCTTCGCACAGCTCCAGGCTGCGCGGGTCGGGGTAGGCGGAGAGATCCGCCGCCGCGACCGCGGCGGTCACCGAGGCCGGCGGCCCGAGCGGGCTGATGTTCGCGGAAAAGTCGAGGCAATCCTCACGCCGCAGCCCCAGCTCGCGCAACTCGGCCGGCTTGATGGCGCCGTGCACGGCGCGAGTCGCCCGCGCGGCGTGTTTCGGGGACGCCATGCTACGTTGCCCGGCCCGGAGTGCCGGCCAGCACGATCACCGCACCTGCCAACGCCGCGGCGAGCAGTGCCGCGCAGTACAGTGCCCGGTTGGCTTGGTGGATGTGGCGGCTGTCCGGCGCTGGTGCGGGCTCGCCGATCCGGTAGTGGCCCGGCTTTGCCAGGGTCACGTTCAGCGCGCCGGCCATCGCGGCGATCGTCCAGCCGGCGTTGGGCGACGCCGTTCTGCGCCGGTGTCCCCAGGTGACGCGCCAGGAGCGGGCGGCGTGCATCGCCGGCAGGAGGGCCGACGCACACCACAGCAGCGCGGCGGCGAGCCGGGCCGGGACCAGGTTCACGAGGTCGTCCAGCCGGGCGGCGGCCTTGCCGAGGTACTCGTAGCGTCCGTGATAGCCAATCATGCTGTCCAATGTATTCACGGCGCGGTACACGACGGCGCCGGGCAGTCCGAACAGCGCGAAGGCGAGCAGCGGACCCACCACGCTGTCGGTGCTGTTTTCCGCGACCGACTCGATCGCCCCGCCCGCCGCCTGCGAAGCGGTCATCGCGCCCGTCTCGCGGCTCACCAGCGCCGGCATCCGTCGCCGCGCCGCCGCCAGGTCGCCGGCCGCCAGCAGGTTCCCGATCCGCGCCGCCTCGCGCGCCAGCATGCGAACCGAGAAGGTGGTCTTCAGCAGCACCCCCGCCGCCACCAGGTAGAGCAGCGGGTGCAGCTCGCGCAAGCCGGCGCTCACCGCCCAGGCCAGCGCGCCCCACGCGGCCGGAATCGCCGCCGCCATCAGCGCCCCGTAGGCGAGCTGCACCGCCGGCGCCGCATCCGCCGCCGGAGCGCGCCGTTCAGCCGCCCCGATCGTCCTGCCGATCAGCACCGTCGGATGGATACGCACCGGCGGCTCCCCCCACACCAAGTCGATCAGCAGCGCCAGCCCCAGCACCAGCGCATCGAGCGGTACCGGCACCGACAGCAGCGCTGCGGCCCACGGATCGGTCATCGTGGAAGCGCCGATCAGACAACCGGCGGCCCTGAGTCCCGCATCGGAGCCATGCTTGCGAGCCCCAGCGGTCCGCCGGCGTCAACGAAATTCATCACGGCGATGCACTTGCTCTCGTGGGAGCCGGTCGCGCGCGCTGAATGCACCGATTGCGTTCAGTGTTTCCTCCTGCAAGCGCTTGCGGCGTTCGGCCTCGGTCTCCTCGCTGCACCAGTTGTCCGGAGATTCTCGCTCCGCCTTCGATACTCTCGCTGCCCAGGGCTTCGTCACGGAAGTGCCGCACGGAGTTCCGTTTCGAAGCGTGCCGCTTCCTTCAGCGTTTGGCACAGGCTCGGCCACGCCGCAGTGATTCGGTCCTGTCTGTCCCGATAGTCGGCGACGGATTTGCTGAACTTCTGTGCCCGGGGCAAAGCACGGAGTTGCCGTTCAGGGTTCTGGTTACACTCCCAATCCCCACGGCGGACCATGCGATTACTCGGGCATACGGCAGCGATTACCCAGGTTTCGATGCTCTTCGACGGGGTGCACAATACGACCTGTGTCGGGCATCGAGCTTCATCGAGCCAACCAAGGACCACTGTTCGCAGGGCGTCCGTGGTACACTTCGGAGGCGGACAAGCCTGCCGGCACGGAAGGTCGCATCGAGGCGGATCATGGATGCGAGCACTTTCGTACGTCATGCCGGCTACATCGGCGTCTATCTGGACAATCAGCAGGTCGTGCGAGGACAGCACGGTCGATCCGGACACCGATCCGCCGCCTTCTTCGACCGACTGCCGAGCCCAACGGTATACGCCACCCCAGCCTCCCGGTGCGCGGCCGAACGCGGCGGATTCGTCCGGCTGCAGGGTCACGAACTCATACTCCGTGCCGGTCAACATGCTATCAAGAGCCGCGCGCAGTACGACTGCATCGGTTGGTCCTTCAACGGCGGCCCCGATCCTGAGCGGATCAGACATCCGGCACGCCGCCAAGATGGCCCATTACCCACAGTCGGGACAATGACCAGCCCTGCTCCGCTTTTTCGAGGAGGCCATCAGTGACCTCCACGCGTCGAACGGAAGTGCGACCCGAACCGGTCCGCGCAACCGTAAACAGCCGTACCCGGTCATCCTGCAACGGCAGCCCGTCCAGCACGAGTGGGTTGTGGGTCGTCAACAGTATCTGGCGCGGCTCGTCGGCCTCCAAGTACCACGCGCAAAGATGCTCCATCAAAGACCGAGCCAATCGGGGATTCAGCCCGTGATCCGCGTTGTCCACGGCGCACAGCGACGGACTCTCTTCGTGTCCGGCAATCACGGCGAGAAACAGCGCGTACAAGGCTCCCTCGGAAGCATCGTAACCAGACAGGACGTTCCGGTCCTTTTGCATGAACCGATCGCGAAACCGAATCACGGAATCGGATGATGCTGCTGCCGGTGAGAGTGGGATTCTTTCTGCCGGCCCCGCGCCGAAAGTAGCTGCCCAATCGACCATCTCAAGCGTTTCACGACAGATTCTCTGGCTGTGTTCGTCATGCCGACGCTGTTTGAGCAAGTCCAAAACCGCTCGGGGAAGATAGCCTCCGGACAGCCCCACCGGTTGTCGGGGCTGAGACTCGGGAACGACACCACGCAAGACCGGAGTAGTCGGGCAATATATGGCGTACCCCTGCAGCAACTTCAGAAGGTCAAGTGCGTCCCCGTGGGTGACTTCGGCGGCTCTTAGCGCGGCCAACCCGCGTTCCGGATTGGTTGTCTTCTTCGTCGCCGAAGAACGTCCAACCAGACGTCCGCCGTTGTCTTCCCAGTACTCTGTCTTGAATTTCCAGGCCGGGGCAGGGTCGTTCAGCGGATTGTGCAGGGTGACTCGATACTCCGCCGCTGGCGCTTGTGCGCCAAAGGAGATGTGAGGGGGGATCCTGGTGTCCGGTTTTGCCGGGAACGCCGACTTGTACAACCGCGGTACACCGGGGCGTACACCGCGCGCAAAAAGACTCTGATCGTCGACCTTGCCGTCTGCCGCCGCGGAGAGTACCCCCAGGGCCTCCAGCAAATTGCTCTTGCCGCTGCCGTTGGCGCCAATGAATACGTTGACCAGTCCAAGTTCAACGTGCACGTCGGCAAGCGACTTGAATGTTCTGACAGATAGGCGCTTCAGCATGTGGCGCAGGTTCCGACGAGCCGTTGACGCTCCGCTGGTCGCGGCCCGGTTGGGCACGCCAAGCTGAGCGGCAGTCGGCATTGGTAGGCGAGTATAGCACGTGCGGCGGGCAGGGGCTCGTCGGCGCGCGACCCAAGCGGAGGGCGAATGTGATGTCGAGCCGTGCATCGGCGCCGACATCCGGCGGGGATTTCGATCGCAGCGGGGATGCGGAGCAGACGTCATGGCCGTACTGGCTGCCGCCTTGCGCACCGTGGCGTGCGAGACGCACTATAGGGGGCATGGCAGATACCTACGCGCCGAGCGCGACGGCCTATCCGATTGCGCGCGCCCACGTGAACAGTCTTGAGCAGTACCGGGAGCGGTACGAGCGCTCCCTGAGCGATCCCGAGGGTTTCTGGACCGAGGCGGCCGAGCGGCTCACCTGGTTCAGCCGCTGGGACAACGTGCGCCGCTTCGATTTCGTGAATGCCGAGATCGCCTGGTTCGAAGGCGCCACCCTGAACGCCTGCTACAACTGCGTGGACCGCCACGTGGAGGCGGGCCACGGCGGCGACACCGCCATCATCTGGGAGGGCAACGACCCGGCCGAGGACTCCGCCATGACCTTCGCCGAGCTGCTGGAGCAGGTGCAGAAGTTCGGCAACGTGCTCAAGGACCTCGGCGTCGGCAAGGGCGACCGCGTGTGCATCTACCTGCAGATGGTGCCGGAGCTGGCCATCGCCATGCTCGCCTGCGCGCGCATCGGCGCCGTGCACTCGATCGTGTTCGGCGCCTTCTCCGCCGAGTCGCTGCGCGACCGCATCAACGACTCCTCCTGCAAACTGCTCATCACCCAGGACACCGCCTTCCGCGGCCCCAAGGGCGGCATCCCGATGAAGGCCAACGCCGACCAAGCGGCCGCCGAGTGCCCGAGCATCGAGCACATCGTGGTGGTGCGCCGCACCGGCGACGAAGTGGCGTTCCAGGCGGGCCGCGACCTGTGGTGGCACGAGGCGATGGCCGGCGCCGCCGCCGACTGCCCGCCGGAACCGATGGGCGCCGAGGACCCGCTGTTCATCCTGTACACCTCCGGATCCACCGGCAAGCCGAAGGGGGTGCTGCACACCACCGGCGGCTACCTGCTGTACGCCTCCTTCACCCACGAGACGGTGTTCGACTACCACCCCGGCGACGTGTACTGGTGCACCGCCGACATCGGCTGGATCACCGGCCACTCCTACATCATCTACGGGCCGCTCTCCAACCGCGCCATCACCATCATGTTCGAGGGCGTGCCCAACCACCCCGATCCGGGCCGCTTCTGGCAGGTGGTGGCCAAGCACAAGGTCAACATCTTCTACACCGCGCCCACCGCCCTGCGCGCGCTGATGCGCGAGGGCAACCAGTGGGTGACGCCGCACGACCGCTCCTCGCTGCGCCTGCTCGGCACCGTGGGCGAGCCGATCAAGGAGCCGGAGTGGAAGTGGTATTACGACGTGGTCGGCGAGGGGCGCTGCCCGATCGTGGACACCTGGTGGCAGACCGAGACCGGCGGCATCCTGATCACCCCGCTGCCGGCGGTGACCCCGCTCAAGCCGGGCTCGGCGACGCTGCCGTTCTTCGGCGTGGAGCCGGTGCTGCTCGACCAGGACGGCACCGAGCTGACCGGCAACCCGGCCACCGGCTACCTGTGCATCAAGGGGGCGTGGCCCGGCATCATGCGCACCGTGTTCGGCGACCACGAGCGCTTCCGGCAGGTCTACTTCGACATGTTCCCCGGCTACTACCTGACCGGCGACGGCTGCACCCGCGACGCCGACGGCTACTACTGGATCACCGGCCGCATCGACGACGTGCTCAACGTCTCCGGCCACCGCATCGGCACCGCCGAGGTGGAGGGCGCCATCGGAGCGCACGCACAGGTGGCGGAGGCCGCCGTGGTGGGCTACCCGCACGACGTCAAGGGCCAGGGCATCTACGCCTACGTCACCCTGATGGCGGGCGAGGAGCCGAACGACGGCACCGAGGGCGAGATCCGCCAGGAGGTGCGCCGCCACATCGGCCCGCACGCCTCCCCCGACCTGATCCAGTTCACGCCGGCCCTGCCCAAGACCCGCTCCGGCAAGATCATGCGCCGCATCCTGCGCAAGATCGCCGAGGGCGAGACCTCGCCGGCGGCGCTCGGCGACACCTCCACCCTGGCCGAGCCCGGCGTGGTCGACGACCTGGTAGCCGGCCGCCGCTGACCGCCGTTTGCCGATGCCGGTCGTCGCCCTGTTCCACGGCATCCGCATCCTCATGCATTGGAATGACCACGCTCCACCCCACTTCCATGCCCAGTACGCGGAGCACGAAGCCCAGGTGGACATACGCCAAGGCATCGTGATAACCGGCTACCTGCCGCGGCGGCAGCTCCGCCTGGTGCTCGCCTGGGCCGAGCTGCATGGCGACGAGCTGATGCAGAACTGGGAGCTGGCGCGCGCCGGGCAGCCGCTGCGCTCGATTCAGGGGCTGTCATGATCGACAACCCCAACTACATGCCGCAGGTGCTGCAGGTGATCGCGGCGCCCGGCGACGGATACGTGATCCTGGTCTACTTCGACGACGGCTCCATCCACCAGTACGACGTGGCGCCGCTACTCGACCAGCCGGTATTCCGTCCCCTGCGCGACCGCGCCCTCTTTCGGAAAGCGCTCACCGTCATGAACGGCACCGCCGCCTGGGACGTGGCCGGCACCCGCGACGAGTCGCACTGCATCGACCTCGACCCCCTGGTCCTGTACCGCACCACGCCGGAAATCGACGAACCCGCCTGGGTCACGCGTGACGCTTGATGGTGCGTCTGGCTTATGCATAAAGCGCTGGACGAGTATTTGCGCCGCTACGCGGAAGAGCGGCGCCAGGAGGTGCTTCGCACGGCCGCGGGCCTCTGGGCCGAGCGCAGCGATCGGTCGCAGGTGGACGCCGCACGTGCCACTCTCGACCGACGTTTCTCGCGGTGCTTGCCGTCCGTGCGACTTGGCAAACGCGTCGACCGGTAGGACCCTACGCAGGATCCTACTCGGCCGTGCCGGGTGACCAGTGGTAGATCTTTGCGAGCGTGCCGCCCATGAGCCCGGCACGTTCTGACTCGGAGAGCCAGTCGGTGACCCGGAAGGCCTCGACGCCCTGCTTGTAGGTCAGCAGGTTCGCCGCCCTGGTCCAGTCGGTGCCCCACATGCAGCGGCCCAAGCCGAACGCATCGAATATCCTGCCGAGAGGCTCCCGGATGTCCGGGTAGGGGAATGGCTGATGGGACAGCGTGCAGGCGCCGGAGATCTTGATCGCCACGTGGTCGAGGTCCGCCAGCGAGAGCACGTTGTCCAAGTCGGCAAACGGATTCGGTGGCGCGGGCGGCTCCGATGGTTGCGCCAGCCCCAGGTGGTCGACCACCAACTGGGTGTCGGGATTGCGGCGGGCCAGCTCCCGGAACAGGGGCAGTTGGCCCGAGCACATCACGTTCACGGGCACTCCGGCCCGCCCGCCGGCGGCTATGATGCGATTAACCCCCGGGTGATCCGCCTGGTACGATCCGTAGCTGAGCATGACCCGGGCGCCCACCACCCCCGCCGTCGCAGTCCACTCCGCCACCTGCTCGTCGATCCCCTCCGACTCCGGATCGAACGGCCTGATCAGGCCGAACCGGTGCGGGTGCTTGCGGTGGACCTCGATTGCATAGCTGGCATCGTAGCGGTACATCGAATAGGGCGAGACCAGCAGCGCCCCGTCCACGCCCACCGCGTCCATCGCGGCCACCATGTCGTCGCCGGTCACCTCGCCGGGACCCGCCAGCGTCCCCTGCCACGGCCGCTCCGGACGGTCCCGCTCGTAAGCATGAACCTGCGAGTCTATCGTCGGCATGCGCGTCGCCATCATCACACTCCTATCTCGTGGGTAGTTCTTGGGAAGCATGGGCAGAACGGTCCAACCAAGTGGCGGCATCGGCCAGTTCCTGGGCATGCTGCTTCTGTTCTTCGCGATCTTCAGCCGCAGTATCGGGAAGGAGAATGTCTGCATGGTAGGGGTTCTCGCCTGGCAGCGGCGAACTCACCACTCGTCGTCCGTTCGTCCTCGCCAGCCGAGTCTCAACAACTGCCCAACCGAAGAATGGCTTGCCGCGCCCGTGTCCGACCTGCTCGGCGATCGTAACCGCTTCATGCGGCGGTGCAAGGTCCAGTCGGTCGACCGACAGTTCCACCACCGTCGGACGCTCAGGAAACACGTTCAGCGTAATCCTTCTTGGGGCACGACGTGCCGCACTATTGGAGAACACGCCACGCCCGAGCCTCTCCTTACGGTCCACCTCCGGGGGAATCGGCATCGATGCGAGCCGGACCTACTAGGAGCCCAACTCGATCAAGGCTTCACGCACGAATCCGTCGGGCAGATTTGTCGCGGTCGAATACCGTGCGCGGCGCTGAACGCCGTTGACATTCACCAGGCACAATGCACCGCCTTGCGAATCACACAGGAGAATGACTGAGCCGCGCTCATTGGGCAGATCCAGGGCGATTTCGCCATCTGCGGTCGGATAGACCTCGAAGCGTTGTGGAGCAATCGCGTACATCTGCGTCAACAGTCGTCTTGCACTCTGAATCGCGTCGCCGGTCGGCCTCGGAAGTCCCTCCTCCGCAGCGTCCGTGACCGCCTCATCGAGATCGCTCAGTGCGGCGCGAAGATGGTCTTGACCCTCATCAGGGCGGCCGACGGCGACCAAGTCAGCGCGGCGGGCTGCGAGCATGGCCGCCACCGTTTCCTCGCTCGGTACCAGCGGTTCGAACGGAAGCCGCTTCTCCGCCGCGGTGCGCACCATCAGCAGCCGGAACGCGTCAGACACCGTCAGTCCTACCGCCTCCAGCACAGCCGCGGCCTCCTCCTTGACGCGCTCATCAATGCGGGCGCGTATCACGGTGTTCATCGTCCCTCCTACCCGAGCCACAATGTAGCCCATTTCGGCTGGTTTCGTCCACACCGGCATCGCGTGGTTCAGGGTGGTGAGTCAGCGTTGGATGGTGACCAGGGTGTGGGGGCGGATGGCGGGGGTGCGGGTGACGGCGCCGTCGGGCCAAGTGACGGTGAGGGTGAGCGGCCCGGACGCGGCGGCGGCGGGCAGGCCGAAGTGGAGGCGGGCGGGGGAGCTGGACAGGTAGCCGCTGCCGGACTGCACGGTGCGCAGGGAGGTGGCGGCGCCGGCAGCGAGCCGGACGGTGGCGCCGACGGCGCGCGGGTTGGGGGAGCCGGGCCAGCGCAGGTCCACCTCCACGGCGCTGCCGCCGCACAGGCGATTCTCGAACAGCACGGCCGGCGCCTCCAGGTTGTTCACCACCACGTCCAGGTCGCCGTCGTTGTCCAGGTCGGCGAACGCCATGCCGCGCCCGCTCTCGGTGGCGCCGAGGCCCCACTCCGGGGCGCGCACGAAGCGCCCGCCGCCGTCGTTGCGCAGCGCCTGGTTCTGCTCCACCAGCTCGGCGCCCGGCAGGTGGCCGAAGATGTCGGCGTCGATCATGCCGTTGACCGCGTACAGGTCCAGGAAGCCGTCGTTGTCCAGGTCGCCGAACTGGGCAGACCAGGTCCAGCCGGTGGCGGCGATGCCGGCCCACTCGCCGCGCTCGGCGAACGCGCCGCGGGGGCCGCGCACCTGCAGCGTGTTGGCCTCCACCTGGTGCGGGTCGGGCGCCAGATCCTCCTCGCCGGTGATGGCGGCGATCTTGGCCAGCCGCCGCGCCTCCGCGATGCGCAGCGGCCGCCACGCCGCATCCACCTCGGGGCCGCTCAGGTAAGGCTTCATGTCGGCGGCCAGCAGTTCCTGGTGGCCGTCGTTGTCGACGTCGCCGGCGGCGAAGCTCATGGTGTTGCGTGCGGTGCGCGCGAACGGTTCGCCCGCCTGCCAGCCGTCCGGCGTGCGGTAGTAGACCTCGTCGCGCAGCGCGAAGTCGTTGCCCACCACGATGTCGGGTCGGCCGTCGCCGTTCAGGTCGGTGAGCAGCACGGCGAGTCCCTGCGCGTTGCGGGTCAGCCGCGCCGGCAGCAGGGCGCGGCCGGTGTTCTCGTACACGAACACGCCGCTGTCGGCTTGCCCCGCGGCTTCCGACTGCCACAGCTCGGCGTTGTAGGTGGCGCCGGTCAGGTCCAGGTCCCGGTCGCCGTCCAGGTCGGCCCACGCCATGGCGTAGATCGGCATCGGCGGCGGCCACAGCGGGTGCGGGCGCTCGAACCCGCGCGCCGGCCCGCTGCCCCGCCACAGCGCCGGCCCGGCGCCGGAGCGGGTGAACGCCAGGTCCGGGTGGCCGTCGCCCTCGATGTCCACGGCCACCACCGCGCGGGTGCCGGTCTCGGCCAGCTCCACGCGCTCGAAGCGTAGCCCGCCGCGGTTCCACAGCAGCGTCGCCGGCGCGCGCAGCCCGGCCAGCACGACGTCGATCAGCCGGTCGCCGTCCAGATCCGCCAGCGCCACCCCGGCGCCGTTGGTATCGTAGGCCCTTGCCGGCCGGTCGGCGGCACGCGTGGTGTGCGGCAGGGTGTGGCGCACGAACTGCCCCGTGCAGGCGGCGGCGGTCCGCAGCGGTTCCTGCCGCACCTGGGCCACCACCTCGTCCGCCCACGCCGGCCCCGCAAGCGGCAGTAGCAGGGCGATGCCGGCCGTCGTGACCGCGCGGCGCAACTGCGGCTAGCGCTCGGTGCTGCCGCGCAAGCGCGGGTCGAGCAGGTCGCGCAGGGCATCGCCGAGCATGTTCAGGCTGTACACGATTACCGTCAGGCAGACGCCGGGCCAGAACGCCAGCCACGGCGCCGACTCCATGTACAGCAGCCCCTCCTGGCTCAGCATGCCGCCCCAGTCCGGCATGCCGGACGGCAGGCCGTAGCCCAGAAAGCTCAGCGCCGCGGCCGACAGGATGTTGCCGCCGACGCTGATCGAGAACACGATGATCATCGGCGCCATGATGTTGGGCACCACGTGGCGCGTCAGCGTCCAGCCGGTGCTGGTGCCGATGGCGCGCGCCGCCTGGAAGTAGTCGTTCTCCTTGATCGCAATCACCGCGCTGCGCGGCACGCGTGAGCCCTCCACTCCGCCCGCCACGCCCAGCACCACGATCATCTGCAGCAGGCCCTTGCCGGTCAGCGACATGATGGTCAGCAGCAGCAGCAGGCCCGGGAACGCGATCCAGGCATCGACCACCCGCTGCACCGCGATGTCCACCTTGCCGCCGATGAATCCCGAGCCGCCCCCCACCAGAATCGCCACCAGCACGTTGATCACGGTGGCGGACAGCCCCACCAGCAGCGAGATGCGCGCGCCGTAGATCAGCCGGGTCAACAGGTCGCGCCCCACCTGGTCGGTGCCCAGCAGGTGGGCGGCCGACGAACCCTGCAGCCGATTGATCACGTTCAACTCGTCGGGCGGGTAGGGGGCGATCGCATCGGCGAAGATCGCCGACAGGACGAACAGCAGCACCACGCCCGCGCAGGCGGTGCCGAGCGGCTTGGTCTTCACCATCTTGACCGCGAAATCGATCGCGCCGGAACGCCGCCTCACTTCCTGTTGCGCCTCGGTCGCCACTTCGCTCATCGCTGCCGCTCTCCTACCGGTACCTGATCCTGGGATCCAGGGAGGCGTACACCAGGTCGATCAACAGGTTGTTGGCTATCACCACGCTGCCGAACATCAGGTTCACCCCCTGCACCACCGGGTAGTCGCGCTCCTGCAGGGCGAGCACCATCAGCCGGCCGAGCCCCGGCAGGTTGAAGATGTTCTCGATAATCACCGAGCCGCCGACCAGGATCGGAAGCTGCATGCCGATGATGGTCACTATCGGGATCATGCCGTTCTTGATCGCGTGCCGCACCACCACCACCCGCTCGCGCAGCCCCTTGGACCAGGCGGTGCGAATGTAGTCCTGGCGCAGCACCTCCAGCATCATGGTGCGCGTCATCCGCATCAGCCCCGCGGCGCTGCCGGTGCCCAGAATCAGGCTCGGGATCAGGAACATCGCCAGGTTGCCCGGCGGGTTGTCGATGAACCGCACCAGCCGCAACGGCGGCGACCAGCCCCACCAGATGGCGGGGTAGACCATCACCATGATGCCGAGCCAGAAGTTGGGCGTGGCCAGCCCGATGATCGCCGCCGAGCGCCCGGCGTAGTCGGCCACCCCGTCGCGGCGCACCGCGGAGTAGATCCCCACCGGCAGCGCGATCGCCCAGCCGATCAGGATGGCCAGCAGGCCGAGTTCCAGCGTCACCGGCAGCCGTCCCAGGATGCGCTGCTCGATGGTGAACTCGTGCATCAGCGACTCGCCGAGCGTGCCGCGCACCAGTATGCCGGCGATCCAGTCGGCGTACTGCACGTAGATCGGCCGGTCCAGCCCCAGGACGCGCTCGAACGCCTCGCGGTCCATGTCGAGCAGGGCGCCCGACAGCATCATCTGCTGCATCATCATGTCGATCACGTCGCCGGGAATGAAGCGCACGGACATGAACACCAGGACGGAGAGAATGAACAGGGTGGGAATCATGAGCAGTATGCGCCGGATCACGTATGCCCGCATGTCACCATCCCCATCCTGACAGCATTAGGAAAAAGAAGTGGGATGACGGAACGCCGCCGCCATCCCACCGTCAGCACCAGTCGACAGAGCTTCCGTTTAGAAGCCCAGTTCCTTCTTCAGATCCTGGTCGAGCCACATGCGCGAGAACAGCAGGGCGCGGTCCATGTCGCCCGCCTCGCTCTCGCCGTTGAAGCCCTTGACCCAGGGCCAGTGGGCGCTGAAGGCCGGCACGCGTGCGCCCCAGATCACCCAGTGTCCGTCGACCAGGAACTGCGCGGCCTTGCGCGCCAGCCGTTGGCGCTCCTCCAGCGTGGTGGCGGCCTGCACCTCTGCCACCATGGCGTCGTACACCGGGTCGGCGAAGCCGGAAGGATTCCAGGCGCCGGGATTCGTGGTCCAGTGCAGCAGTTGCCCGATCGGGTTCCACTCGTAGCCGGAGATGCCGGACCGGATGTCGTATTCCAGGGCGGAGGTGCGCTGGCCCATTTCGGCGCCGTCCGGCACCACTATGGTCACGTCGATGCCCACCTTGCGCCAGCCGTCGGCGATCAGCTCCTTCCAGCCGCGATCGTCGCCGGCGCCGATCATGAACTCCAGCTTGAACCGGGTGCCGTCGTCCCCGCGCGGCAGGCCGGCCGCGTCGAGCAGCGCCTCGGCGCCCTCCGGATCGTAGGAGTAGTAGCCCTTGATCTCGTCCGGCCAGTCGTCCCAGGTGCTCGCATAGCCGGTCAGGCCGTCGCCGAGCCAGCCCTGCGGCCTGAGGCTGGCGTAGCCCTTGAAATAGGTCTCGCCCCAGCCCTCGATGTCCAGCGCCATCTGCAGCGCGTGGCGCACCCGCACGTCGTCGAACGGCGGCCGGTTGACGTTGATGATCGGCGAATGCTCGGATCGGTAGGAGTAGGGCTGCAGCACGATGTCGGGGTTGGACTTCTTGATGCTCTCCACCAGGTCGATACCGTTGATCTGCGAGCTGCCGGAGTAGCCGATGAAGTCGACCTTGCCCGAGCGCAACGCCGCCACGCGGGTCTGCGGCTCCGGCATCACCAGGGCGACCAACTCGTCCACGTAGGGAAGCCGGTTGTCCGGGAAGCGCTCATCGTGCTTCCAGTAGTTGGGGGCCTTGTTGAAGGTCACCGAGCTTGCCTCCACCCAGTCGACCAGCTCGAACGGCCCGGTGCCGACCAGGTTGCGCCAGTCGGCCACGTCGCCGTGCTCCATGATCACCTCGGGCGGGTAGATGAAGGCGATGTTCTGGATCAGCAGGGTCTTGACGATGTCCAGATTGGGCGCATCCAGCGTGAAGATCACCTGGTTGCCGTCGGCGGAAACCGCCGTGATGCCGCCCTTGGTGAGCGGCGGAGCCACCCCGGCCACGCCCTCCGGCACCTCCGTGAAGCCGCTGCCGAGGCCAAGGTAGCGGTGGAAGTTGAACACCACGTCCTCCGCGGTGAGCTCGCGGCCGTTCATCGGCGCCTTGTCGTGCCAGTGCACGCCGGAGCGGATGTTGAACACCACCGTGGTGGAATCGGGCTGCTCCCAGCTCTCCGCCAGCCGGCCCACCACGATGTCGTCGGGCAGGTAGTTGGTGCGGAAGTCGAAGTAGTTGCGGTCCACCCCCATGTCGGCCATGCCCAGCTTCTCCACCACGAGCGCCGCGACCATCGCCGGCGGGTGGCGGTAGAAGGTATCGGGGTTGGGTGGATCGCCGCGCAGGGCGTAGGTGAGGGTGCCGCCATACTCGGGTGCGGTAACCATCGCCCCGGTGGTGGGATCGAGCACCATCTCCTTCTCCATGCCGGCGGCCTCCTCCGCTTCCGCGGCGGCCCACGCCATGCCCGCGGCCAGCGCCAGCACAGCCAGCACCACGAGCACCCTGTTCAAGGCAAATGCGATCATTCTCACATTTCGCTCCTTGTCGTAAGAGAGGACGGGAGGGGTCGCCGGCCGAGCCCTCCTCTCTGACCGTGCAAGGGCGGCGACGTGCAACGCGGTCGTCTCAAGGACGCTCCCCCCGCGGGTACGACTTTCGCCGTTGCTCAGCGTGGAGGGCACGTGCCGGACGAGTAGCGCAGTCGTCAGCATAGCACGGCTGGCGGCGGCGTCAAGTCCGCGACCCCGCGGCTCAAACCAACGGTGCGGTGGGCCGATACTGAAAGCTGAAGGGAAATGCACGAATCGACCAAGCCGAATGTCCAGACTGCCCTCGTACCGGCCGAAGTGGGCCATCGGGCGTTGCTGTGCGCCCGCGAAGAAGTGCACCCGGGCTGCCACCTGCTGATGACCAGCGAAACCGGAATGGTCGCGCTGGTATTGCCCGATCGCCTGCGCGATCGGCCGGAGACACCGGAACTGCAGCTTCGTCTCGCGGCCATCGCGCACCGCCTGAACCTGCACGGGCAAGCCACGAAAGCGGGCGAGATGCTTGCCACCTCGGCTCGCCGCTCCCTGGGCGGATCGCTGGCCGCCCGAACCGCCCGCCGAGTCGAGCCGGCAGCATCGTCCCGGCCGCGTCGTGAGCGCATCGCCAGCGTCGCCAGCCTGCGTCCCGTCCTGCGTTAGGAGTGCCCCGAAGCTCATCGCCCTCGGCGCCGCTCGCGGCCCAGCCGGCCTACGACTCCTGGTCCGCTGCTTCGCTCGCCCCGCGCGCGCCGCGCCGGCCGGGGTCGGCGCCGGTCAGCTTGGCGATGGCGTCGGCGACCGAGCGCCTGGTCGCGGCACGGGTGGGGCCGGAAGCGCGGTAGTCGAACTTGCCGGTGAAGGCGAGCAGCTCCCCCTCCAGGCGGTCCCAGGCACGTCCCTGCACCTCCGCCGTCTCGGCAACGAAGGCCGGTAGCCGCGCCACCGCAAGCGTCTCCCGCGCCATCGCCAATACGCCCTGCAGATGGTCCAGGCAAAACCCTCGGGAGGCCAGGAACTCGGCGCGGAAGTCCGCGTCGGTCCGCCACAGGTGCACGATGGTATAGGCGTAGCGCAGGAAGCGGTCGCGCAGCCGGTCGCAGATCAGGCAGCGGTCGAGCTGTTCGTCCACCAGCGCCGACAGGCGGATCAATTCCTTCTTCAGGGCGCCGCCGCTCTTGCCGGCGAGCAGGTGCCGTTCCAGCTTCTTGCGCAGCTCGCCGAGGTGGGTGTGGGTGATCAGGGCGAGCCCGAGGCGGTTGCCGCCGTCGAGCAGCATCGGGAAGTGGACGCGGCAGAAGCCGGCGTCGTTCACCTGCACGCGCATCTCCGGCACCATCACCGAGTGGCCGACGTAGAAGCGCACGAACTCCGCCTCCGCGCGCCGCAGCAGCAGGCACAACGGGCACTCGCTCCCGGCCCGGTACGCATCCCACACCGGGATCGTCTCCAGTTCGTACTTGATCGGCACTGCTATCGGCTGGTGCGCTCGACGCTGCCGCCGCGCACGGCGGCAGCGGCTGCACCCATGCGGGTAACGCGGGTCGGACCGCGGTCACCGCGTGCAATCGGCGTGCGGTTGTCAGGCACGCGGGCGGTGCGCCGGACACGACGACCGTGCATCATGGTCGCCGGTCTCCCGGAGTGCCGGGCGTCGCTCCGGCCCGCGCCGGTCCGTCGGTGCCGCCGGCGCAGTCGCGCGCAGAGGGTAGGCCACCGGCGGCCTCGTCGATGGGCGCGCCGCGGCTACAGCCGGTCAAGCACGCTGCCCACCGAGTGGGAGTCGGTGCAGCGAGCGCTGATCCCCAGGCGGTCGCGGGCTTCGCCGACCGGCATGGTGGTGTAGGATCCGGCGCCCCATAACCGGTCCAGCAGCGGCGCCAGCACCGCCAGCAGGCGGGTGCGCGTGGCGTCGTCGTTGGGCGCCAGCGCGCGGTCGTTGACCACCACCTCGCAGGCGCTGGCGTCGAAGTGCAGGCTGCCGCTGAACTCCGGCTCCTGCTCCAACTTCCGGCACGCGGTGAGCGCCGCCCGGAACGCATGCGCGGCGGCCTCCGCGGGCCCGGCGTCATGTTCCGTACGGCGGTTGTACAACAGGCCGAGCCAGCCGCCGCCCTCGTCCAGCCCGTAGATCGCCTCGTGCGCCACCAGCACCAGGCCGGGACCCTCGGGCACATGCCGGTAGTCGGCCACGTCGACCAGCAGGCCGGGCAGCGCCTGTTCCTGGATCCAGCGGTGAAACACCGGGATCGCCTCCGTCAGGTCGATGCCGCCCGCCGCCGGAAACTTGACGTTCACGTGCTGCAGCCATCGGTCACTCATGTTCCTGATCCTCTTCTCGTCCGGCCGGCCCTACGCCGTTGCCGCCTGCAGCTCGGCCAGGCGCGCGTAGCAGGCGTGCGAGGCCTCGATGAACAGGTACGCCTCCTCGATCAGGTGGTGAGCGGTCTCCGCGGTGTAGTCGTCCGCCGCGCGGCCCTGCGCCTTGAACAGGTAGGCGGCGAACTTGCCGCGCGCGTACGGATCGAAAAACAGCTCGGTGTCGAAGAACTCGCGCCGGAACGCGTCCACCACGTGGTCTTTTTCGGCGCTGCCGGCGCTGCCGTTGCCCTCCGGATCGGTGCCATGGAAGCGCAGCAGCGCGTGCGCGGCGTGGATCATCGAGCCGTAGGCGGTGTGCACCGCCTTGCCGGTGCGCCCGCTCTCCAGGTGGAGCTGCGCCTCGAACGCCTCGCGCTCGGCGGCGGTGAGCTGGAAGTCGATCGGCGCCACCACCTCGCCGGCGCACTCGCCCACGCCCATGTCGCCGGTGGTGAACACGCGCGGGTCGCCCCAGTCGCTGTAGTAGGTGCTGTCCTCCTCGTAGGTGGGCACCTCGGTGAGGTCTCCGAGCAGCTTCTTGCACTGCGCCTTGCCGATGCGGCGGATGTAATCCTGGAAGCTCTCCTCGCCCTGCCGGTCGCTCAGGTAGCTGCCGGTGATGCGCTCCACCACCTCCGGGATCTGCCGCGACGGCACCGCGCCCATGGCGAGGCCGTAGGAGCCGGCGTTCTCCTGCCACTGGCCGCCGAGCACCACCTGGAAGTGGGGCACGGTGATCTTGTTGCGCTTGCGGCTCACGCCGTAGAAGCCGAGGTCGGCCACGTGGTGCTGGCCGCAGGAGTTGAAGCAGCCGCTCACCTTGATGCGCAGCCCGCGGATCACCTGGTCCAGTTCGTAGCTCTTCGCCAGCAGCCGCTCGCGCAGCTCGCCGGCCAAGCCGCGCGAGGAGGCGATGCCCAGCTTGCAGGTGTCGGTGCCGGGGCAGGCGGTGATGTCGACGATGGTGCCGGCGCCCGGCGCCGCCAGCTTCGCCGCCTTCAGGTCTTCGTACAGCGCCGGCAGGTCGTCGGTGCTCACCCAGCGCAGCACCAGGTTCTGCTCCACCGTGGTGCGCACGGTCTCCTTGATGTACTTGCGCGCCATGTCGGCCACCGCGCGCATCTGCGGCGAGGTGATGTCGCCGAGCGGCAGCGCGATGGTCACCGTGGCGTAGCCGGACTGGCTCTGCGCGTACACGTTGGTGCGCAGCCACTCGGCGAAGTCGCCGCCGTCCGCCGCCACGGCCGCCACGTCGGCCCTGCCGGGTTCGCGCAGCGGCAACTCCTCGAATGCCTCCGCCTCCTCCAGGTAGGCGGTCCAGCGCGGATCGTGGTCGAGTCCCGCGCGCTCCTCCCACACCAGCCGCTGAAACTCCTCCAGGCCGAGCTTGGCGACCAGGAACTTGATGCGCGCGGCGGCGCGGTTGCGCTTCTCGCCGAGGCGCGCGTACACGCGCGAGATCGCCTGCGAAACCGGCAGCAGTTCCTCGGGCGGCAGGAAGTCGGCGAACAGCTTGGCCTGGTGCGGTACCGCACCGAGGCCGCCGCCAACGTACAGCTCGAAGCCGCGCCGCGTCTCGCCGTCCACCTCGCGGGTCACCGCCACGGCGCCCAGGTCGTGCATGCGCACCAGCCCGCACGCCTCGTGCCGGCAGCCGGAGAAGGCCACCTTGAACTTGCGTCCGAAGTCCTGCACGTCCGGATGGCCGAGCAGGAAGTAGGCCAGCGCCCGCGCGTACGGGGTGACGTCGAACGCCTGCGTGTGGCACACGCCGGCGACTGGGCAGGTGGTGACGTTGCGCACCGAGTTGCCGCACGCCTCGCGGGTGGTGATGCCGACCGCCGCCAGGCGCCGCATCAGGTCGGGCGTGTCCACCATGTGGATGAAGTGGAGCTGCACGTCCTGGCGCGTGGTGATGTGGTTGATGCCGTCGGAGTATTCCTCGCCCAGGTCCGCGAGCACCTCGATCTGCTCCGCGTTCAGGCCGCCCCACGGAATCTTGATGCGCTGCATGCCGGGCGCGTCCCAGGCGGTATCCGGCCCCTTGGTCAACTCGCCGGCGGGGTAGTCCAGGGTCTGGCTCTTCAGGCCGTCGTGGCGGTGCCCGTTGTCGTAGCGCTGGCCATACACGCCGCGCCGCAGGCGCGTCTCCGCGAACACGCGATCCTCGATCCGGCTCTGCCGCTTCAGAGCCATCTCATTCTCGAATACGTCGATCTCGCCGCCGAGATCGCTGGGAATCCGGTCGCCGAGGCGATCTTTCCAGAGCCCGTTGCTTGCCTTCATAGAACAATAATGGGTAGCAGGAACTGCCGCGAACGTCAATCTCTGCGCGCAATATTGACGCCGCGCGAACCGGAGACTACGATCGCTCGAATCGTCGCTGATGCATCCCCCGACCTCCCCGAACGGTGATCATGTACGTCTATGGGCGCTCTCGGACCTCCATGTCTCGTATCGGGAGAACCGGGAAGCGGTCGATGGTTTGCCGGCCTTCCCGGACGATTGGCTGATCCTGGCCGGGGACGTTACCCACGGTGCCGACGGACTCGACTGGTGCTTTCGGCGGCTCACCGCGAAGTTCCGCCAGGTAGTCTGGGTCCCCGGCAATCACGAACTGTGGACCGTACCGCGGGCGGCTCCCCGGCTCGGCGGCGTCGCGCTCTACGAACGGCTTGTCCAGGTCGCGCGCGGCCACGGTGTGCTCACCCCCGAGGATCCCTACCCGGTGGTCGAACATCGCGACGGGCCGGTTCTGGTCGTGCCGCTGTTCCTGCTCTACGACTACAGCTTCCGGCCTGCCCACGTCCGCCGCGACCAGGTCGTCTCGTGGGCGCGGGAGGGAAGCGCCGTCTGCTCCGATGAGGTAATGTTGCATCCCGCCCCCTATCCCGATCGCGACTCGTGGTGCGCCGCCCGCTGCGAGGACGCCGCCGGAAGGCTTGCCGCGTATCCGTCCGACCTTCCCAAGGTGCTGATCAACCACTTTCCGCTCGAAGAGCAACACGCCGTGCTGCCGCGCATACCGCGCTTCACTCCCTGGTGCGGGACGCGCCGGACCCGCGGCTGGCACCGCCGCTTCGGCGCGTGCGCGGTGGTGTACGGCCACCTCCACATCCGCGCCACGCGGTGGCTGGACGGGGTGCCGTTCCAGGAGGTGTCCCTGGGCTATCCGCGGCAGTGGGACCGCCGCCGCGGCATCGGCTCCTACCTGCGGGAAGTGACCCTGGCGCCCCGGGGTGCGGCGCTCCGGTGACCGCCGCCGGCGCCTGGTGGACACCGTGGCGCGAGACCGGGGACTCGCTCATCCTGCACGTGGACCTGCGGCCCCACCCGGGCCGCGAACGCCAAGCCGTCGCGCTGCTCGACGAACACGAGCAGGCACGTTGCGAAACGATCCTGGGCAGCGACGCTCGGCGCCGGTTCGTGCTGTGCCGAGCGGCGCTCCGGATCAACCTGTGCGACCGGCTCCGGTGCGCCAACCGGGAACTGTCCTTCGGCTACCTCGAGTACGGCAAGCCGTACGCGAAAGTAAACGGGGAGGCGCCGGCGCCGGGGCCATCCTTCAATGTGAGCCGCAGTTTCAATGTGAGTCACAGTGGCGAGCATGGGCTGATCGGATTTGCGAAACAGGAGGCGCTTGGGGTGGACCTGGAGGTGCGCATTCCCGGCCGCGACTTCGACGGCATCGGGTCGGTCGTCTACGGTCCGTGCGAACGGCTCGCCCTGTCGGCCGCCGCCGGAACCGCCAAGGCGTACCTGTTCTACCGGCTGTGGAGCCTGAAGGAGGCGCTCATCAAGGCCCTGGGCACCGGCTTCTCGCTGGATCCGTCGCGCTTCGAGGTGCCGCGGTCGATGCTCGAGGGCAGCCCGGCCGCGCTGTTTCGCTTCCCGCATCTGCCGGCCGACCGGTTCTGGCTCGAGGACCTGGGAGAGTCCCGGTTCGCCGCGGCGCGCGCCTGCCGGTTGTCGGGACCAGGCTGAGCGCGTTGGTCGCGCGCCTGCCGGCTGCCGGGACCAGCCTGAGCGCGTTGGTCGCCGCCTGCCGGTTGCAGGGACCGGGCTGAGCGCGTTGCTCGCGGAATGGGATTTGCCTATCTTTGCCGCTCCCAAATCATGGCTACATCCGAGACTACGCTGCAGCGCGAGGCACCCGCAGCCGGCGCGCTGGCCACCTGGTGGCGGCTGCGGCTGCCCGCCGACGTGGTGGCGACCCTGGAGGCATCGCCGGAGGTGCTGGTGCCGCGCAGCCGCAACCAACTCGTCAAGCTGTCACTCGGCGACAACGTCGAGAACGTCACCAACGGCGCCAACGGCGGCTCCCGATTCGAGGTGGCGTACGAGGTGCCCGGCCGCGGCCGGGTGGTCGAGGCCACGGTGACCCGCTGCCGCAACGGCGTGGCGGTGAACTACGCTGAGCCCTACATGCGCCGCCGCGACCCCGACTGCATGGTGGTGGCCGACGAGGGCCCGTCCGAGAAGCCGCGCTTCGTGGACCGCTTCGACACCTCGTTCGCGCCCGTGCGCCGCGACATCCTGGCCTGGCTCGGCACGCAGGAGCTGATTGCCCTGCCGTTCGTGTCGGGCAGCCCCGAATTCGGCTACGACTCGCTGCTGATCGCCCCCAAGAACGCGGCCTTCTTCGCTGCCGCCCTCGCCGACCTGCAGGGAATGCTGCCCGGCGTCGACATCAAAGACGGCTTCACGCCGCGTGCCATCATCTTCCTGGCGCCGCCGTTCCGCCACACCCACTGCGGTGGACGCCAGGTGGTGGTGCACAACCGCACGGCCGAGCTGCACGAGATTCACTCCCTCAACCTGTATCCCGGCCCGAGCGCCAAGAAGGGCGTGTACGGCGTGCTGCTCACCATCGGCGAGAGCGAGGGCTGGATCACCGCGCACGGATCGACGGTGGAGGTGGTCACCCCGTACGACAACATCGTCACCATCATGCACGAGGGCGCGAGCGGCGGCGGCAAGAGCGAGATGCTCGAGCACGTGCAGCGCCAGGAGGACGGACGCCTGTTGCTCGGCGAGAACACGGTAACCGGCGAGCGCCGCTTCCTGGCCATGGGCCAGACCTGCGCGTTGCGCCCGGTCACCGACGACATGGCGCTGTGCCACCCGGAGCTGCGCTCAGGCAGCGGCCACCTGGCGGTGATGGACGCCGAGGACGCCTGGTTCCTGCGCGTCAACCACATCGACGGCTACGGCGTCGACCCGTCCTACGAGCGCCTGTCGATCCATCCGCCGGAACCGCTGCTGTTCATGAACATGGCGGCGACACCGGGCGCAACCTGCCTGATCTGGGAGCACGTCGAGGACGAGCCGGGCGTGCCGTGCCCCAACCCGCGCGTCATCGTGCCGCGCCGCATGGTGGCCGGCATCGTGGACGATCCGGCGACGGTGGACGTGCGCAGCTTCGGCATCCGCACGCCGCCGTGCACGGCGGGCAGCCCCAGCTACGGCATCGCCGGCCTGCTGCACGTGCTGCCGCCGGCGCTGGCCTGGCTGTGGCGCCTGGTGGCGCCGCGCGGTTATTCCAATCCCAGCATCACCAACAGCAGCGGCCTGTCGAGCGAGGGCGTCGGCTCCTACTGGCCGTTCGCCACCGGGCGGCGCGTGGTACAGGCCAACCTGCTGCTGCGCCAGATCCGCAACACGCCGGCCACCCGTTTCACGCTCACCCCCAACCAGCACGTCGGCGCCTGGCGCACCGGGTTCATGCCGCAGTGGCTGGCGCGCGAGTACCTGGCGCGGCGCAGCGGCGCGCGTTTCCGGCCCGACCAGCTCGTCCCGGCGCGCTGTCCGCTGCTCGGCTACGCGCTGCGCTCGATGCAGATCGAGGGCGCCCTGATCCCGCAGGAGCTGCTGCAGGTGGAGGCGCAGGCGGAGGTCGGCACGGCCGGCTACGACGCCGGCGCCGCCGAGCTGAGCGAGTTCTTCGCCGCCACCCTGCATCCCTACCTGCGCGAATCGGACCTGGAGCCGCTCGGACGCGACATCATCGAAGCCGCCCTCGACGACTGCGACCTGGAGCAGCTCGCCGCGTTCGAGTTGTAAGCAAGGCCACGCGGCGGCTGAGCCGCGCCCGGACGCCGCCCGCGCACCGGCGGAACCGCTCACCGCGCCGTGCGAGCAGGTGCGCGTTTGCGCGCTTGTCCCCGGCACTCCCTACTGGCGGCGCCACCGGGACATTGTCGGGTGGTTTCCGACCGCGGCGGTTTCGTGGCAACTCAGGCACCCCGCCGGGACGGTCTGCCGGTTCGTTGCCAGCCGCGGAGCGCCTGCTGGCGCCGGTTGGAGCCGTGTGCCGCTGTACTGCGGCGGGGCCGCCGCGAGGGCCCCGCCGCCCGGGGAGTCGCTGCAGCCGGAACCCGCGCCGCCGTCGCTATTGCGTCCGCCGGCTGCCGGCCGGCGGCGGCCCGTTGAACACGCCGGCGGTGTGCTGCCGCGCCAGCCGGCGGTAGGCGGCCACCACGCGCGTGATGTAGGCGCGTTCGGCGTCGCTGACCGGGCGCATCACGCGCGCCGGCACGCCCGCCACCATCATGCCGGGCGCCACCCGCTCGCCGGGCCGCACCACGGCGCCGGCCGCCACCAGGCAGCCCTCCCCGAGCACGGCGCCGTCCAGCACCGTGGCGCCGATGCCGATCAGGCAGCCGTCGCCCACGATCCGGCAGTGCACGCACACCTGGTGGCCCATCACCACGTCGTCGCCAATCTCCAGGTCCTCGCCGCCGCGCGTGTGCAGCATCGCCTGGTCCTGGATCGAGCAACGCGCGCCCACCCGGATCGCCGCCACGTCGCCGCGAATGCAGGCGAACGGCCACACGCTGGTGTCGGCGCCCAGCCGCACGTCGCCCACCACCACCGCGCTCGCCGCCACGTAAGCCTCGTGCACGCGGCGCATGCCCACCGTCCCGCCCGGAAAGTTCAGGTTCTCCGCCACCCTCTCATGGTGAGCCGGTGGGCCCCTTTGTCAAGCCTCGCGACTGCCTCTCCTGACCAGTCAGAGCCCCGCGTCAGACCGCGGGTGGTGGTACGAGCCCGGCGGCCGGCCAGCCGCCAAGCCGCTACGCCCGCCATTCGGCTGCTACCCGCGGGTGCAGGCAATCCCCGGCGCGACCGTCACCGCCGCTCGGACTGAGGCAGGGCTGCGGCACCGCCGGCGACACGGCAACCGGTATTGTCTGACTTTGATTTATTCGGGGCCGGCCAAGTGGCTGCCCGGCCCTTCAGATTGAGACAGCCGAGATCACGGCGGCTACCGCTCCAGCGGCGACGATCACCGTGGCGACCAACCATCGCAGGATTGAGTTCTTGGCCCGCTCGATGTCCTCGCGCGTGGCGACGTGCTCCATCCGGGTCCTGAATTCGGTCTCGAGCTTAGTCAGACCAGTTTCCAATTGGGTTAGCCGCTCGGCTACGTGGTCGCTCATCTGTCACAAGGGTGCAACATTTACCCCAGAGCAATCAATCCCGAATCCCGAATCAAAACGAGACTATACCCGGCAACCTGTGGCGAACACCGGTTGTATTGAGTGCGGCGCTGCATCCCGGGCTGGCTGCGTTGCTCCTCGCTCCCATGAGGTCGATATGGTCGTTCGCCCGCGCCATGCCGGCCGGGCGGCTCGCCACTCCCGGTGCGACACCGGGGTTCCACCGCGGGCTGCTCGTCCTCGCCCGTCACGGCCGGGACGCCGGCGCGCGGTCCGCCGCCGCTACCGTGCCCGGACCGACGAGTTCCGCCGGGCGCGCAATCGGAACCGCGTGCGGATACCTGATCGCGGCTCCGAGCCCGCGCGCGGGCGTGATCCGGCGCGGCTCGGACCGGGGTGCTCGGCCACCAGGTAGGGCGGCGGCGCGATGCGGGCGCGCAGCGAGGCGTCGTCGCTCTCCGGCGCGCCCGCGACCATGCGCAACGGTACCACGCCGCCCCAGAACGGCAGCAGGTAGTCGTCCTTGTCATCGGCCGGCGGACCGGTGCGCACCTTGGCGGAGACCTCCTCAAGCGGGAACTCCAGCACCGAGGTAACGGCCAACTCCTTCGCCGTCGGCGCGCGAACGTCGCCGGTGCGGCCCGGAATGAGACGCTCCACGAGCGCGTCGAGCGCCACGCGCTTGCGCGCGCCGGTTACCGCGTGACCTGTCGCGTGTATCACCACGCAGCGATAGTTCATCGATGAGTGGAACACGGATCGCGCCACCACCAGGCCGTCGAGATGGGTGACCGTGATGCACGCCGGCGCGCCGGTTGCGAGCGTCTGCAGCATGGCGCTGTTGCGGTTGCCGTGCACGTACACGCACTCGCCGACGCGGGCTATCGCCGTGGGCAGCACCCGCGGCCAGCCTTCGACCACGAAGCCGACGTGGCACACCAGCGCCGCGTCGATGATGGCATGCACCGTGTAGCGATCGTACACCGCGCGCTTCGCAACCCGGCGTACCCGGCTGCGCTCGGTCGGCGCGTAGGTATTCCCGTCGATCGTCGGTTCTGGATTGGCGGGCTTGTGTTCCGGATTGGCGGACTCGCGTTGCGGCGCGGCGGCGCGCCCGGAGACCGGTGCGAAAGAGGCAGTCAGCGTGCTCATCGATACCCTCCAGCTCGCCGCGCCGCGGGCTGCGGCGCGTCGGATACTTGTCAGGGTGCTCCCATTTTGATACTAGAAAAAGGTCCAATATGGCCAATTATATGGGTCCATTTTTATGGGACCATTGAAAGGAGCATGAGAGAGGTCCACCAGTTGCCGCCGGAGGTTGTTCCCGACCGGGATTCGGGCGTGCCGCTCTATCGGCAGGTGTACCGGAGCCTGCGCGCGGCGATCCTGTCCGGGCGCCTGCAGCCGGGTACGCGGCTGCCTGCCACGCGGGCGGCGGCGCTCGAGCTCGGCGTGGCGAGAAACACCGTGGTGGCCGTGTTCGAGCAGCTTGCCGACGAGGGCTTCGTGTCGTCCCGGGTGGGGGACGGCACGCGGGTCGCGGAGGTGGACGCGGCCGTGCTGCGCCGGTCGATGCGGAGTTCGGGGAGCCCGATCGGCGCGGCCACCGGCGCACGGACTCGTGCACGGCCCGGCGCCGAGCCCGGCCACGCGGCGCAAGTGGGCGGTGCTTCGCTGTCGGAACGCGGCAGGGCGCTTGCCGGAGTCGAGCGCGGCTCGGTTGCCATCGGGGCGTTCCAGACCGGGCTGCCCGACCTGGCGGCGTTCCCGCACCAGGCGTGGGCGCGCCTGCTCGCCCGCCACGCGCGCGCGCCGGCCGCGGACCGCCTCGGCTACGGGGATGCCGCCGGCGACCCGCATCTGCGCGCCGCGATCGCCGGCTACGTCGCCGCCGCGCGCGGCGTGAACTGCACGCCGGCGCAGGTGATCGTGGTGACCGGCGCCCAGGCGGCGCTCGACCTTGCCGCCCGCATGCTGCTCGATCCCGGCGACCGTGCGTGGATCGAAGAGCCGGGATACCCCGGCGCGCGTGCCGCGCTGCTTGCCGCCGGCGCCCGCATCGAGCCGGTCCCGGTCGACGCGGCCGGCATGGACGTGGAGGCCGGCGAGACCTCCTGCCCCGGCGCCCGCCTGGCATACATCACCCCCTCGTGCCAGTACCCGGTGGGCTCCACCCTCACGCTGGAACGCCGCCTGCTGCTGCTCGACTGGGCGCAGCGCGCCGGCGCCTTCGTCATCGAGGATGACTACGACAGCGAGTACCGCTACCGCGGCCGGCCCATCGCATCGGTGCAGGGGCTCGATCCGCACGGCCGCGTCGTGTATGTGGGCACCTTCGCCAAGACCATGCTGCCGGCGCTGAGCGTCGGCTACCTGGTCGCCCCCGAACGCCTGGCGGGCGCGTTCGCCGCCGCGGTGCGCAACACCGGGCAGACCGCCCCGCAGCCGGTGCAGGGCGCGCTCGCCGAGTTCATCGACTCCGGCCGGTACGGCGCGCACGTGCGGCGCATGCGCAACCGCTACGCACAGCGCCAGGCCCTTCTGTTCTCCCTTGCCGGCAAGTACTTGCCGGGGTTGGTCGAGCTTGCGCCCACCGCCGCCGGCATGCAGGTGGCGGCGTGGCTCGCGCGCGGCGCCGACGACCGCGCCGTCGCCGAAGCGGGCCGCCCGGCAGGCCTCGCGCTGCGCCCCCTGTCACCCTACTGGGTAGGCCCGCGCGCCCGTCCCGGCCTGCACCTCGGCTACGCCGCCGTATCGGAGGAGGCCATGGAACCCGCCGTCCTGCGCCTCCGGCGCCACCTCGTCGAGCACGCGGACCCTATTGGGGCAGATCTCGAAGCAGTGGCGGCAGGAGCCCCGCCAAGTAGTGGGGGAGATTCAGGAGCCGGTAGCGGACACGCTGCCCCTGCGTCGTCTTGACGTCGATCTCCTGCAGCGAGGGAGGATTGCGATCCAGCCGCACCGCCACCGGCAGCGCCTTCTCGTACATGAACTGGTGCAGGCTCTTCATCGCTCCGGCGGCTCCGCTCTTGATCTCGACCGGAACGATGCGGCCGTCGACTTCCACGAGGTAGTCGATCTCCGCACTGCTTGCACCCTCCCGGCGCCAGTGGTGCACCTGGCCCATCATCGCCGGAGTTCCCGTTGCGGTCCGCAGTTGCTGGGCGGCGAGTTGCTCGGTCAATCCCCCGCGCACCTGCGGCGGCAGCTCCTCCCAGCGGGGAAATCGGCGTGCTGCCGGCGTGTTCCACAGCCCGTGTGCCAGGCCGACATCGAGCAGCGCCACTTTGCGGATGCGCTCGTTCGCTTCGGCGGCCAACGGGACGCGGTTGGCGGCGCTGTGCGGAATCAGATGGCACAAGCGCGCCATGGCGAGCAATTCCACGGCCCGCTTCACGTGAACTGACTTCACGCCGTCGCCGACACGGCTGTACACCAGCTTGTTGCCCAGCGAGGCGGTTGCCGCCAACAGCACCGTATCCAGAAGGCGGTAGTCCAGGCGTCCCGAATACTTGGCGAAGTCGTCGCGATAGGTCTGGATCAGATCTCGTTGCCGCGCCCGGCACTCATCGGCGGGGCCACCGGCGGCATCCAGCGCGACGACCCCGGGCATGCCGCCTGCCATGGTGAAGCGTTCGTACCACGAGGCAGCGAGTTGGTGCACCGCATCCGCGAGGGGCGCGCCGGGGCGGTATTGTGCAAGCCTGTCCTGCAGCGCGTGCTGCCCGTGGGCGGCAAGAAACTCGGCGAAGGTCAGCGGTTCCACGTGAGCGTACTGAATGCGACCGACCGGCATGCTGTGCGTAAAGTCGCGAAGCGCGAATTCGAGCAGCGAGCCTGCCGCGACGACCGCGAGTTCCGGCAGCTCCTCGGCGAACCACCTCAGCCTGGCGAGTACTTCGGGCGCGTTCTGAATTTCGTCGACGAACAGGATCGCCCCGCACGGTGCTGCGCGCACGTCAAGCGTCAGGCTGAGGTCATCGAACACGCGCCGCGGGTTCGGCTCGGCGAAGTGGCGGGCCAGCCGGGGGTCGCGCTCCAGGTTCACCTCCAGCAGCACGCGGCCCTCGCGCTCGGCGAAGTCCCGCACCAGCCAGGTCTTGCCCACCTGCCTGGCCCCGCGAATCACCAGCGGCAACCGCGAACTCGATCGCAGCCAGCGTTGCAAAGATGCCGTAAAGTACCTATTCATGAGAGCAACATCATAAAACAACCCCTTGTTTTTGTCGATGTCCGTGTGTAGTAGGGGTATGATTCCTCCGTTCACGGCCTGATCCAGGTCGAGCCGGGACTCGCCACCGGCTCGCCGGAACCGGGGGCCGGCTCCGTGGTAGGGTGGCGGCGTGCGACCGACCAACCTGCTGTTCATCCTGTCCGATCAACACACCCGTTCCGGCCTCGGCTGCTACGGCGGCCCCGGCATCACGCCGCATCTCGATGCGCTCGCGCGGCGCGGCACCCGCTTCGACGCCGCCTACACCAACTGCCCCATCTGCGTGCCCGAGCGCGCCTCGCTGGCCACCGGCCGCTACGTGCACGAGATCGGCTTCTGGGACAACGGCATCCCCTACGACGGCAGCGTGCCGAGCTGGGGCCACCACCTGCGCGGCGAGGGATTCACCGTCGACTCGATCGGCAAGCTGCACTTCCGCAGCAGCGACGACGACAACGGCTTCAGCCGCGAGATCGAGCCGCTGCACGTGGTGGAGGGGCTCGGCGACCTGCTGAGCTGCGTGCGCGACGACCCGCCGCGCCGCAACGCCCGCCGCGGCGTGCAGGCCGCCGGCCCCGGCGACTCCACCTACCTCACCTACGACATACGCAACGCCGACAACGCCATCGCGTGGCTGCGCGAGCATGCCGCGGCGCCGAAGCCGTGGGTGCTGTTCCTGTCCTTCGTGTGCCCCCATCCGCCCTACATCGGGCCGGAGCCGTGGTACCGCCGCTACCGGGAGATGGAAGGGGACGTGCCGCTGCCGCCGCAGTGGCAGCCGGAGCAGTGGCCGCGTAACCCCGCCATGGCTCACTTCCGCCACTTCTTCCACCAGGACGAGCCGTTCACCGAGGAGGAGCTGCGCAACCTGAACGCCGCCTACTACGCCGCCTGCAGCCACCTGGACGCGCAGATCGGGCGCGTGCTCGCCGCCCTGGCCGAGCTCGGGCTGGCGGGCGACACCCGCGTCATCTACAGCTCCGACCACGGCGAGTCGGCCGGCGCGCGCGGCCTCACCGGCAAGTTCACCATGTACGACGAGTCGGCGGGGGTGCCGCTGATCGTGGCCGGGCCGGACGTGCCGGCCGGGCGCGCGGTGGCTACTCCCGCGAGCCTGGTGGACTGCTACCCGGCGGTGGTGTCCGCGGTGGGCGGCACGGCGGCGGCCGGCCTGCCGGGCGCCGACCTGTGGCAACTGGCGGCCGGGCCGGAGCAGGACCGCACCGTGTTCAGCGAGTACCACGCCATCGGCTCGGCATCCGCCCACTACATGCTGCGCGACGCACGCCACAAGTACGTCTACTACGTGGGCGGCCCGCCGCAGCTCTTCGACCTGGCCGCCGACCCCGAGGAACGCCACGACTTGGCCGAGTCGCCGGACCGGGACGCCGCCGCCTTGCTGGCCCGCTTCGAAGCCGAGCTGCGCGACCTGCTCGACCCGGAGGCGGTCGACCGCCGGGCCAAGGCGGACCAGGCGGCACGGGTGGCCGCGTACGGCGGCCGCGAAGCGGTGCTGGCGCGCGGCACCTTCGCCAACTCCCCCACCCCCGACGACAAGCCCACCTGGGCCTACCCCGGCGCCTGAGCAGCACCGGCCGCGTCAGCGCTCCTGGTCCGCTGCCTCCGGCGTCAACACGATGCGCATGTAGCGGTCGCGGGTAAGGTAGCGTTGTCCCGCCGCCGCCATCCGTCTCCCCGTGAGTTCTTCCATCTGCGTTATGGAGTCGAGGATGGCCTGGAAGGAGGATCCGCTCGTCACCGCCTCCAGGATCGACTCGGTCCAGAACAGGTTGCTGCGAGCCTGTTCCTCCTGATGGGCGAGCATCGTCTCCTTCACTTGTTCCACGTTCCCGAGTACCTGCCCGGAGTACAACAACGAAACGAGTTCTTCTATCGTCAGGAATACCTCTTCCAGGAGTTCGTCGGCACGCTCCGGCAGGTGCTGAAAGGTGATTGCCAACTCGTACCCCGGGTCGGGCAACCGTCGAGTGTTCGCCGCCGTGAGGACCTCGTACACGCCCAGATCGGTGCGAAACCGATGATTCAACTCGGCGTTGAGGATCGCCGCGAAGACCGAAAGGGGCACCAGCTCGATGTCGATACGCTGCAACTCACCAGCGAACACCACGGCAGTGAAGCTGCGCTCACCCGGCGCTCCGGGGATTCGCATGTTCACCACGCCGGCCGGGGGATCGATGCCGTGATCGCGCCACTGCTCGTCGCGGCCGGTTGCAGGCAGCGCGGCGAGATGCCGGCTGGCCAGAGACCGGAGCCGGTCCCAATCGAACGCCCCGACGATAATGAAAGTGAAGTCGCCGAAGTCCTGGAACCGATCCGCGTAGATTGCCTGCAACTGGTCCACGCTGATCTCTTCCACGTGCTGCAATGTTGACGGCCGCGCCCGCGGGTGGCCTTGACTCAGCGCGCCTCGGATTGCTGTGCCGAGCAGCGCGGTCGAGTCTCGGGGCCGGCTCTCGACCTGTTCGCGAAGTGTCGCCACGGCCGCGGCGGCGACTGCCGGATCCACGCGGCGAGCGCCGGCATACAGCGAAATCAGCTCGAACAGAGTCTCCAGATCGTCCGGTGAGGACGCGCCGACGAATCCTTCGAACAGGTCAGCGATGTATGGCTCCAGCGTCACCACCTTGCCGTCCAGCAACGCTTCCAGTGCGCCACGATCGTTCGGGCCCGCTCCACTGTCCCGCATTACCTCCGCCGCCACGGTCGCGGCCAACACGTCGTCGTCCTCGACCAGCGACCTCCCGCCCGGACTGCTGGCGGCGAGCACTACCTCGTCAGGGTCGAAGTCGGTCTGCTTGGCGATCACGACCACGCCATTGGACAACGTCCAGCGTACCGCGCCGATCTCCATGAGCGCGGTCTCCGTGACGATGCCGCCGGGCTCCGGCAGAACGGCGAGCAGCGGACGGTCCGTCGTCAGGTCGTCCACGGTCTGCAGTTCACTGCCGCCGGGCAGGCTCTCCGGGCGCGCCGCCTCCAGGGTTGCCGCTCCCTCCAGCCTGTTCAGCAGCGTCTGCTCCAGGTCCGCTTCCGATGGTTCGAGTTCCGGCCCGCTGACCAGTACGAGCGTGTTCGCGGGGTCGCGCCACGGTTCCGCCAGCGCGTTTACCTCCTGCAACGACATCTCCTGCACGACCCGCGGCCACTGTTCGATCCCGGCAATCCACTCCCCGGTAAGGAAGTGAAGCGCGTATGCGTCCGCCAACGTGTCGGACCGGCGCTGTTGGATTTGCCGGGAAGCCCGCTTGGTGGCGTGCAGAAGTATGCGTCGCTGATGCTCGAACTCGGACTCCGTGAACCCGTAGCGCAGCACCCGCTGCATCTCGACCAACAGCGCGTCGACGCCTCGCAGGACCCCATCTCCGGGAACCCGCGCAACGAGGTAGATCACCGAAACCCCCGGAACAGGTTCAACTGCCTCGGCGGCGGCGTGCCGGTATGGCGCCGGTTCCACCGCCCGGCGCTTCGCCAGGCGGAAGTTCATCATCTGTGTGAATATCAGTGTCGCCACCTGGTGCCGAACTGCAGCGACACCCTGCAGTTGCTCCGTCGCCTTGTTGGCGATGACCCACACCGTGGTTTCGCGCAACTGCGCGTCGGCGCGCACGCTGACCCGCGGACCGGAAGCCCACTCCTCGGATGGGCGCCGGAACGGCGTGACCTGGTCAGGGGAGCCTGCCGCTTGCGGATATGAGGAGTAGCCCTCGGGCGGCGTCGTAAAGTAGCGGCGGATCTGCTCGACGGTTGCCTTGGGATCGACGTCCCCCACGACGATGACCGCCATCCGATGCGGCCGGTACCAGCGCCGAAAGAAATAGCGCAGGGCCTCGGGCGTGGCAGACTCGATCACTTCCGGGAGTCCGAGCGCGTCGAACCGGGACACATCGGGGCTGCCGACGATAAACGCCTGCAGTTGGTCGGAGCGTCGCCTGTCAGCTCCCTGCTTGAGGTGCCACTCGTCCAACACCACGTTGCGTTCCAGATCCACCGCGGCAGGATCGAAACTGATGGCGTAGGCCCACTCGCTGAGGATCGCGACGGCGCGTCCGACAGCCTCGGGTTGCGCGGTCGGGATGTCGATCCTGAAGCTGGTTTCTGCCAGAGCGGTAAGACCGCCGGCTGCGCCGCCGATCGACGCCAGCAACTCGTCGGCGTGGTCCCCGGGAAAGCCGGTCGTTCCCCGGAACGCCATGTGCTCGACGAAGTGCGACAAGCCGCGCTCGTGTTGTCGTTCGAGCATCGAACCGACCCCCACGACCAGCCGCAGGTGGGCGCGCTCCGGCGGGTCGTCGCTGTGCCGCACGTAGTAGGTCAGACCGTTTCCGAGCCTGCCGTGCAGCACCTCGGAATCGAGCGGCTGGCCGTCCTCCGGAGATTGCGCCCCGGCACCGCGTGCCGACACGGACAGCGTCGCCAACGCTGCCAGCAGCATCGCTGCAATGGCACACCTTGCAGGCAGAACGACCGTTCCGAGTGGAGCCACGGGGGCGGATGGTACCGTATCCGGTACGCTGGCGAAAGCCCGCGATACGCTGCCTGTACACTGCCCGGGTTGCCGCCTGTGCCCGGACCTCGCGGTGCTTGCTCGCGCGACCCGGTCAGATGCGGGCCTGGTATTCGTACAGGCGCTGGTAGCGGCCGGCGGCGGCGATCAGGTCGTCGTGGCGGCCTCGTTCGACGATGCGGCCGCCTTCCACCACCAGGATCTGGTCGGCGCGGCGGATGGTGCTCAGGCGGTGCGCGATCACCAGCGTGGTGCGGCCCTTCATGAGCTGCGCGAGACTCTCCTGGATGAACGCCTCGCTCTCGTTGTCCAGGCTGGAGGTGGCCTCGTCCAGGATCAGCACGCGCGGGTCGGCGAGGATGGCGCGCGCCAGGGCGACGCGCTGGCGCTGGCCGCCGGACAGCTTCACGCCGCGCTCGCCGATCATCGTGTCGAGCCCGAGTTCCAGGCGCTCCGAGAACTCGATCACGTGCGCCGCCCGCACCGCGCGCATCAGGTCCTCCTCGCCGGCGCCGGGGCGGGCGAACAGGATGTTCTCGCGGATGGTGCCGGCGAACAGGAACTCGTCCTGCAGCACCACCCCGAGGTAGCGCCGGAAGCTGTCCAGCCGCACCGTGGCCAGGTCGTGGCCGTCGATGCTCACGGTGCCAGAGTCGGGCGCCAGGAACGACGCCGCCAGGCCGGCAATGGTGGTCTTGCCGGACCCGGAGCTGCCCACCAGGGCGGTCATGGTATCGGCCGGCGCCTCCAGGCACACGTCGTGCAGCACCTGCTCGCCCTCCTGGTAGGCGAACGACACGTGGTCGAAGCGGATGTGGCCGTCGATCCGCTCCAGGGTGACGGTGCGCTCCGGCTCGTTGCCCTCCGGCTGCCTGGCCATCACCTCCTCGATGCGGTCCAGGCCGGCGAACGCCTCGGTGATCTCGGTGCCGATGCGGCTCATCTGCACGATCGGGGTGACCATGAAGCCGAGGTAGAGGCTGAACGACACGAAGTCGCCCACCGTCATCGCCCCGCGCAGGATCAGCGATCCGCCCACCCCCATGATCAGTACCGCGCTCAGCCCCATGATCACGGTGCCGCCGCTGGTAACCAGGCTGGTGGCGGTAAGCGAGCGCCGCACGTTGGCGAAGATGCGCTCCACGCCGGCGCCGAACACGCGCTCCTCGTGCGGCTCGGCGTGGAACCCCTTGACCACCCGGATGCCGGCCAGCGCCTCGGTGAGGCGTCCGGTGACCTCGGCGTTGATGGCGCCGCGCTGGCGGAAGATCGGCCGGATCAAGGCGAACGCGCGTCCGGAGACGGCGCCGAACACGGCCAGGGGCAGGAACGTGTACAGGGTCATCGGCACGCTGATGCGCAGCAGCAGGACCAGCACCACCACCGTGGTCAGGGCGCCGCCCACCAGGTGCACCAGCCCGGTGCCGACCAGGTTGCGCACCCCCTCCGCGTCGGTCATCACGCGCGACACCAGGGCGCCGGTCTGGTTGTTGTCGAAAAACGCCACCGGCAGCCGCAGCAGGTGGCGCTGCACGCGGGCGCGCAACGTCGAAATCAGGTGCTGCGCCTGCACGCTCAGCAGGCGGGTGAGCAGGAACGAGCTGGCGCCCTGCACCAGCACCGCCGCGCACACCGCCAGCAGCAGCGGGCCGAGCAGCGCGGTGTCGCCGGCGCCGATCACGTCGTCGATCAGGTACTTCGACGCCCCCGGCAGCACCAGTCCGGTCAGCCGGTTGACCACGATCAGCGCCAGCCCGAGCAGCAGCAGCCAGCGCCGCGGCCAGATGATCTCCGTCACCACGCGGCGCAGGCTGGCGGCCGGTACCGACTTGCTCGTTCTGTGCGGCCCGTCGAGGGTGGTTGCCGCGCTCCGGTTGCTCATGTCTGACCCGCCCAAAGTTACTTCAATCGCCGCGCCGGGGCAGCGCCGAATCGGCGCGAGTCGTGCCGCGTCTGTCCGCGGCCGTCGCGAGCGGCCGCCGTGCCGCCAGAGTGTTGGCGGTGCGTGACTGGTACATTACCGACCGCGTTTGACCGACGCGGGTTGCCAGGCGCCGCGCCGCGCCGTAGGCTGCGCGGCGATGCAGTTCGTGATGTTTACCAAGCACCTGCAGGGGCTGTCCCTGGACGAGGTGATTGCCGCGCTCACCGAGGTCGGCGTGCAGGGCGCGGATTTGGCGGTACGGCCCGGCTATCCGGTCAACCCCGACAACATGACCGCCGAACTGCCGGCCGCGGCGCGCCGCTTCGCCGACGCCGGCCTGGCTATTCCGCTGGTTACCGCGCCCACGAGCCTTACCTCGCCCGACAGTCCGCGCGCCGAGGCGTTCTACGAGGCGTGCGGGGCGGCGGGCGTCGGCCACCTCAAGCTCGGCTACTGGCATTGGGATCCGGAGCGGCGCTTCTGGGACCAGATCATCGAGATCCGCGACTGGCTGGCCACGTTCGCCGACTGGTCGCGCCAGTACGGCGTCAAGACGGTGGTGCACAACCACTCCGGCCACTCGCTGGGCATGAACTCCTCGCAGATGATGCACATCGTACAGGACTTCGACGCCGCCTACGTCGGCGTGTTCGCCGATCCCGGCCACCTGGCGGTGTGCGGCGAGCCGATCGCCATGGCGCTGGAGATGGTGCGCGAATACCTGGCATGCGTGGCGTGCAAGGACCTGCTGCGCGTCGCGGTGCCGGACCGTCGCGGCTGGTGGGGGCGCGGCGAGCCGAATCGGACCTTCACGGTACCGCTCGGGCGCGGTTTCGCCGACTACGGCGCCGCACTCTCCACTCTGCGGCGGATCGGATTCACCGGCGTGATGAGCGTGCACAGCGAATACGACGAGCCGGTGGAGGACGTGATCGCGATGAGCAAGATGGACCTGCGCTACCTGAAGGCCGTGCTCGACTCGGCCGCGGCCGACACAGCCGGCTAAGGTGCACCGCGCTTCGCGGAAGGCGGCGCCTCGCCGGCGCCCGCGCCGCCACGCTGGCGCGCCATGCCGCCGAATGCGCGGAACGATCGACCCGCGGTGCGTCCGGCGCCCCGGTGCGGGTCGACACGCGCCATCCGTCGCTGGCAGGTTGCGCCCGCGGCGCCCGCGCGACCGCCGGGGTGGATGAACCGATACTGAAAGAGAGGAACCTGTTGTGAATCGAAGTGATCGAGCGCCTGCAGCGCAACCCGCCGTGCGCGCGGCCGTGACCGTAAGCCTGGTGCCGGAAGTGCGCGGCGGGCCGTTCATATTCTGGGATGGCATCACGGCCGCCTGTGCGGCGGCGTCGCGCCTCGGCTTCCACGGCCTGGAGGTGTTCCCGCACACCGCGGCCGGGGTGCCGGTGGACGAGCTGCGCTCCGCCCTGGACGACCACGGGCTGGCCCTGGCGGCGGTTGGCACGGGGGCCGGCGGGGTAGTGCACGGCCTGTCGCTGGCCGATCCCGACGCGGCCGGGCGGCGGCGCGCCGTCGACTACGTGCGCGCGGTCATCGAGCTGGCGGCGCCGTTCGGCGCGCCAGCCATCGTCGGCTCGGTGCAGGGCCGCGCAGTGCCCGGCGAGGCGCGCGCGGAGGCGCTGGCCCGGCTGGTCGACAGCATGGCGCAACTCGGCGAGGTTGCCGCGGCGGCGGACGGCCGGCTGGTGCTGGAGCCGCTCAACCGCTACGAGACCGACCTGTGCAACACGCTCGCGCAGGGCGGCGAGGTGATCGAGCGCACCGGCAGCGGCCGCATCGGCCTGCTCGCCGACCTGTTCCACATGAACATCGAGGAGACCGACGTCGCCGCCTCCCTCGTTGCCGCCGCGCCGCGCCTCGGCCATATTCACTTCGTGGACAGCAACCGGCGTCCGGCCGGCTGCGGCCACCTGTCGTACGGGCCGATCGCGGCCGCACTGCGCGCCGCCGGATACCGCGGCTGGGCGGCGGTGGAGGCATTCCCGTACCCCGATCCGGAGGCGGCCGCGCGCCGCTCCATCAACAGCTACCGCGCCTACCTGGAGGAGTGAACCCATGAAGGCAATCAGTCTGCGCCAACCGCAGCGCTTCGAGATGATCGACGTCGCGCCGCCAGCCGACCCCGGCCCCGGCGAGGCGCTGGTGCAGGTGCACAACATCGGCATCTGCGGCACCGACGTCAGCGGCTACTTCGGCAAGATGCCGCTCATGACCTATCCGCGCATCCTCGGCCACGAGCTCGGCGTGGAGGTGGTGGCGGTGGGCGACGGCGTTACCGGCGTCGCGCCGGGCGACCGCTGCTCGGTGGAACCCTACCTGGACTGCATCGACGGCTGCCTGGCGTGCCGGCGCGGGGCGCCCAACTGCTGCGACACTCTGGAGGTGCTCGGCGTGCACACGGACGGCGGCATGCGCCCGCGCTTCCTGCTGCCGGCGCGCAAGCTGCACGTCTCCACGAAGCTGGAGTTCGAGCAACTCGCGCTGGTGGAAACACTCGGCATCGGCGCCCACGCCGTGGACCGCGGCGCGCCCGGCCCGGACGACACCGCGCTGATCATCGGCGCCGGCCCGATCGGGCTGGCCACCTACGAGTTCGTCCGCCTGAGCGGCGCCGCCTCCATCTTCATGGACCTCAACGGGGAACGGCTGCGCTTCGCGAAGGACGTGATGAGGTGCGACCACACGCTGGTGGCGCGGGGCGACATCGGCGGCCGGCTCCGCGAGCTGAACGGCGGCGAGCTGCCCAACGTGGTGTTCGACGCCACCGGGTCCAACCGTTCCATGTCGGAGGCGGTGAACTACATCGCCCCCACCGGCACGCTGGTCTACGTCGGCCTCACCGCCGGCGAGCTGTCGTTCCCGCACATGGCGATCCACAAGCCGGAGCTGACCGTGCGCGGCACCCGCAACTCGGTGCCGGCCAACTTCCGCGCCATCATCGAGCACATCGAGGAGGGCCGCATCGACACCGCGCCGTGGATCACCCACCGCAGCACCTTCAGCGAGCTGATCGCCGACTTCCCCACCTACACCCGCCTCGAAAGCGGCGTGATCAAGGCGGTCGTCGCCGTCGACTGAACGGCGCGCCATCGACGCGCCTCACCGGCACCGGGTAATCCCACGAAGGCGCTTCCGGCCCGGCGCCGGACGGGGCTCACACCAGGTGCATGCGCAGTTCGTCGACCACCTCGGGCCGGTCGGCGGCCAGGTTGTGGTCCTCCCATTCGTCGGCGGCGCGGTCGAACAGCAGCGGCGGGTGCGACGGGCTGACCACCAGCTTGTGGCGCTCGCCGGTGACCATGCGCCAGTCGCCCAGGGCGCTCACCGCCACCGGGCGGTGCGCCGCGCGCCTCCCCTCCACCAGCGGGCGCAGCGACACCGCGTCCATGCCGGGCAGCGGCGCTACCCCGGCCCAGTCCAGGAACGTGGCCGCCAGGTCGTGCAGGCTCGCCAGCGCGTCCGTCGAGACCCCCGCCGCACCCCCGCGCGGCGCCGCGACCACCAGCGGGATGCGCACCGCCGCCTCGCGCCAGGTGCTCTTGCCCCAGCGCCCGTGGTCGCCGAGCATCTCGCCGTGGTCGGAGGCGTACACCACCACGGTGTCGTCCCGCTCGCCGCGCGCCGCCACCGCCTCCAGGATGCGCCCGCACCAGGCGTCGATGTTCTCGATCATGGCGGCGTAGTTCTGCCGGGCCCGCAGCAGGCCGGCGCGGTCCGGGTGTTCGCTGGCATGCGGCGGCGGGAACTCAACTTGCTCCCAGCGGGCGCGCATCGCGGCGGTCACGTCGAACGGGTCGTGCGGCCCCAGGAAGTTCACCTGCAGGAACCACGGCGCCCCACGCGGTAACCCATCGAGCACCTGCAGGGCGTTGCCCGCCACCCAGTTGTCGCCGTAGGCGTCGTCCGGCAGGGCGGTCGTGTAGGCGTTCAGGTGCTCGCCGCGGGTGGCGTGCTCGTGCACGTACCGGTCGGCCAGGCCGCGGTCGCGCAGCATCTTCAGGTAGGGACCGCGCGGGCCGCCGGCGCCGCGGTACGAATTGCTGCCGTCCAGCTTGCCCTCGCTGTCGATGCCGTCGGTAAAGCCCCACTCGTCGAGCAGGCGCGAGCCGTCCAGCTCCCACCAAGCGCCCGCCGGATCCCCTACCTCCTTGTGCAGGTCGAACTTGCCCACCCCGGCGACCCGGTAGCCGGCGCCGCGCAGCGCCTGGTAGAAGGTCGGCTGTTCGAGCGGGTAGTTGCGCGTGTTGTCGGGCACGCCGCAGTGCGCGTAGTGGCGTCCGGAGGCGAGCGACGCCCGCGACGGAGCGCACAGCGGCGACGTGCAGTAGGCGCGCTCGAAGGTCACGCCGCGCTCCGCCAGCCGCTGCAGCGCCGGCGTACGCAGCGGCAGGCCGCCGCCGGCCACCCAGTCGGCACGGTGCTGATCCGGAATCAACAGCAACAGGTTGGGCCGCCTCTCCATCCAGTCCGATCTTAGCATTTGGGCCCGCGTGCAAGTAGGGTCAAACGACGGGTGAACCGAGCCGCGCGTACTTCGCGCCCGGGCGCTATAGGTAGTAGTCGACGGCTTGGCGGCCGCGTCACGATCTACTCGAGACCCGGCGCACGAACAGCGTCGTTGGATTGCGGGCACGCCGGAATGGCGCGAAAACGCGTCAGCAGCGCACAGGATTCATAAGTTCCTGCACGCTATTTCAACGCGTGTACTCCCAACCGCGCGTCACAGCAGCATCCTTCAAGTACTTGGCCTTACTGGTTATCTGATTATTGGAATAGCCACGGAAATCGATCACTGCATGTTCGGGAAAAGGAATCGGGTCGGAGTTAACTCGCAAATCCAGTTTGCCACATTCCGCCGGGGTCACAGCCACGACACCCAACGAAGAGAAGCCTAATCGAACAGTGTAGTGCATGTATGAGTTCTGTGCTGTGATCAATTCACCGTCGTAGACTGAGAGTAGCTTCCCGTCCTTTGGCGTAGGCTTGAAGACTTGGGAGGTGATCCTTCCTTCGCGAACAAAATTCGGATTCACTTGTCGAAACAGCAACGAGTCTTGCGTCACGCGTCATCCGAGTCCAGGGACTGCAAGCGAGACACCAACCACACCCAGTGGCTTGTGAGATCGCAATTCAGTCTTCGTTCGTGGACAGCGCCGGTTTCCAAGTCGAGTTCGTGCCATTCACCGAAATGAGACTCGAGGTCTATCGTGAGCGAGACTTCGTTCGAGCCGAGCGACCATTCGGCTTGAACTCCACCTGCTACGGTGGGGTAGATATACGGCGGTCTAAGGTCCCAGGGGAAGTGTTGTGCGAAACCTTCAGACAGCCAATCGAGACCCGGTGTGGGCGGTGCAACGCCCTCACCTTCAAGCCAGCCATCCTGCAGAGCCCTAAAGTCATCGAGTTGCTTCGATACGTTCAAGTTGAGACAGAGATTCGACACCAACTTATGGAAACTAGCCAAAGGATGATTGCGTATGATCTCCAAATTGTCCGGCGATAATCCGGGTACATGTGGCAACTCTTCCGGAACGGTAGCGGTGACGGTGATCAAGTGTTCTTCCTGTACTCGGCGACGAATCGGCGGACGTAGAGATCAACTGTCCCGGCATCTCCATTGCGAGGTGCAATCTCAAACAACATGTGATATGTTCGCTGAGGCTCGGATTCGTCAGGGTCGCTCCACAACCCCGTCTTCTTTAGAACTCCTTCGATGTCGATCTCTACCGAATCATTGTAGCGAAGATAGAATACCACTGCCGGGAAGGAGTCGCCCTCCGTAAAGACGTTCTTTACCTCATATTCGTGTCTTGAGAACTCGTCTGGCGCATACCTCACGGAGCTTTCCTCGACCGTAGGTCCGGCGGTCCCGTCTGATGTTCAGAAGAACAAGCTGCGCTAGCCTCAGAGACGTTGGCTCTGGCATGCAGTTCGTCGCGGGTGGGCTGGCGTCCGTCCACCCATTCAAAGTTGCGTGGTTCGATCGCCAGACAGCGCTCCATCGCTGCTTCGTACTGGTCATCTTGACGACGCATTCGGTGCCTGCAGTTCATACTCGAAGATAGCGACGGGTGAGAGTCGTGTCAACGGGCCGATATCAACCAGTAAGATTGAGCACGCCATCTTCGCGATCGAGCGATGCGGTCTGGTGAAAGTGGCGGAACAGGCAAACGGGGCGGTATCCCGGACAGATGGTCTGTGTTGTCGACCCCATGTCGAGCGTCGTTGCCGCCGGCGCTGTGCCACGGAGCTAGTCTGCTCTCACCGACGCGAGGAGCTCCGCCGGCGACCGCTCCGGGGACGCAAACGGATCGATCACACGCACCCTCCCAAACCTCTGGCCGTGCTGCAAATCCTCGGTCAGCAGCACACGGCAGTCGCTGGCCTGCGCCGCTGCCACGATGAGCGCGTCCCACCAGGACAGCGAGTAGCGATCCTGTAGATCCCAAGCTCGCTTGATCAGGGGCAGGTCTATGGCGAGCGGGTTCCAGGACGCGAGGAGCTCGACTATCTCGCGCGCTTCCTGCCGCTCAAGGTTCGGCTGCAGCTTGCGCGTAAGCGTGGCGTACAGTACCTGGAGAACCTGGAAGCTCAGCCGCCCGGCCCGAAGTTCGGCGATGCAGGTGATCCAGCTCTCCGCACGTGTCTGCTTGGCAGCGTCTGCGGAGTCGTGACGGTAGACGAGTACGTTGGTGTCAACGAAAACTGGCCCGGTCATGCAACTCATCACGGGTCGGCTTGCGACCGTCGACCCACTGCAGCTTGCGAGGTTTCATCGCCAGGTAGCGTGCCATCGCTGTCTCGTACTCATCCTCCTGATGCCGCATCTTGTCGAGTAGCTCGGCCAGCCAGCCGGACACGCTGCGGTCGGCCTTGGCTGCCGCTACACGCAGCCACCGCGCGGTGTCTTCCGGCAACGAAACCGTCACGTTCTTCATGTCACGAAACTAGTGAAACCCGAGAATCGTGTCAACCTGAGTGGCGAGGCGGGATCAGAGTATACTGAGACCATCGTGGGGGCTCGTGATCGACAGTTGGCGCATCCGATCGTCAACCTGGTGGTGTGGCTGATCGCGATCGGGATGATCGTGACGGTGGCGGCGCTGGCCGGCGGTCGCCTGGCCGGGATTGTCGGGGCGATGCTCACCGCCGACACGCCGCTGGCCGGACGCATTGCCGTGGCCGCTGGGATGGGTGTGATGGCGCTGATGCTGCTGGCGTTCTTCGCCTGGCTGGTCACGGCGCTGGTTCGCAACGCCGCCAGCCACGTGGCCCGCCGGCGGCAGCGCTGAGCGTGCCGGCCCGCGCGGCGCCTGGCCGGCACGCTCGGGCGTCCGCTCCGTGAGCGATTGTCCCCGCGCTCAGGCGGTCGACTCGTCGTCCAGTTCCAGCTTGATGACCAGCACCTCGCCGGTGAGCTCGTTCACCGGCAGGTCGCGGATGCGCAGGCAGGGGCGCGCGGTCCAGCGCCACGGGATCACGTCCACCGTCCACGCCAGCTCGCGGCCGTCATTGAGCAGGGTGGCCGCGCGCGGCTCCTCCGCGAACCCGCTGAGCACGGCGCCGCCGGTTTGCAGGTCGTACGGGCAGTGCACGTAGATGGTGTTGCCGCGCCGCGTCAGCAGCAGCTCGTCATAGCGGAACAGGGCGTGTCCCGACGCCCCCGCCGAGGCGCGCTGCACCAGGTACGAGCACGGCACGGTGCCGTCGAATGCCTCCCGCACGCGCCCGTACCAGTCGCCGATGCGGCGCAGCGCCGCCGTGCACTCGTCGGGGAAGGTGCCGTCCGCCTTCGGGCCCACGTTGAGCAGGTAGTTGCCGCCCATCGCCAGGATGCGGTCCACGCTCTGCATCAGGAACTTGTGCGCGTAGTAGTCCTCGCCGTCGCGGTAGCCCCAGCTCTCCCGGCCGAGCGACTGCACCGCCTCGGTGGGACTGCTGAACGCCGCCCCCTCCGGCACGTGCCGCTCCGGGGTGGAGTAGTCGCCGGGCGCGGGCCCGCGGTCGTTGATCAGCGCGTCCGGCTGCAACTCCCGGATCATCCGGTTGAGCTCGGGAGCGTGGAACTGCGCCACGTTGATGTCCCAGAAGAACTCGCCCAGCCTGCCGTAGCCGGTGAGCAGCTCGCGCACCTGGTTGGCCACGAACTCCAGGTACTTGTCCTCGTCCGGCTCGTCGCCCGGGCGCGGACCGAGCATCTCGTGGTGGCGGCCCAGGTTGGGGTAGTGCCGGTGGTGCCAGTCGGGCAGCGAGTAGTAGAAGCCCAGCACCACGCCGCGGCGGTGGCACGCCTCGGCCAGCATGCCGATGATGTCCTTGCCGTACGGCGAGCGCATCACGTTGTAGTCGGTGTACGCCGTGTCCCACAGGCAGAAGCCGTCGTGGTGCTTGGTGGTCACGCACAGGTACTCCATGCCGGCCTCCTGCAGCACGTCGAGCCAGGCGTCCGGGTTGAACTGCCGGGGATTGAACTCGTCCACCAGCTTCTCGTAGTCGCGCCGCTTGATGTCGCCGCGCCACAGGATCTGCTCGTGCCACGCCGGGATGGCGTACAGCCCCCAGTGGATGAACATCCCGAACCGCTTGCCAAAGAACCAGTCCCGGCCATCGCCGAACCGCTTGATCATTTTGCCCCTCCTCGTGTTCCTGGTAATGATGCCGCCGCCGGGGTTGCGAGCAGGCGGTGGACCTCCTGCCAGCGCGCGGGGTGGCTGTCGTGGGTGATCTCCGGCTCGAAGCCGAGCTTCAGATAGGTCCTGATGGCGGGCAGGCGCCAGTCGTCGGTGTTGAGGATGGTCGCCGTCCAGCCGTGCCGGCGAGCGTACCAAAGCACCGCCCGGCATACCTGCAGCCCGAGTCCGCGGCCCTGGTGGGCGGGATCGACCGCCACCCAGCCCAGCTCATGGCGCGGCTCGGCGGGCGTCGGCAGCACGGTGCAGGCGGTGGCCACCGGGCGGCCGCGATGCATGACCAGGTACGTGCCCGCGGGCACCACCGGACGCGGGTCGTTCAGACAGCGCTCGGCGCGCGCCAAGTCCCAGGCGCCGAGCCGGCCGGTGGCGTTCAGCACGGCGATCCAATCGTCCAGATCCCGCTCCGCCAGGGTGGCAAGGGTGTAGCCGGGCGGCAGGCTGACCGCTTGCAGCGACGCGAACGCCCGAAACTGCATCCGCAGTTGCGGCGGCTTCTCGCCGTCCGGCGCCGGCTCAGAATTCATTGCGCACCTTGACCGGCCGGCCGCTGCGCAGCGACTCCCAGCACGCCAGTCCGGTGGCCACCACGCGCGCTCCTTCGCGCACGCCGACCCACGGCGTCCTGCCGTCCAGGATGCACTCCGCCAGGTGCGCCATCAGCACCAGCATCTCCTGGTGGTGGCCGAGCGGCAGCCGGCTCACGAATGCCGCCTCCGAGGAGCGCGCCGGCAGATAGCCCTCTCCGTCCACCGTCTTGCGGGCGTTGCGCAGCACCCCTTTCGTGCCGTACACGGTGAGCTCGTTCATCACCTCTCCGGGCGGCTCCACCACGCCGAGGTAGTTGGCGATGCGTCCGATGCGCCCGCTGGCGAAGCGCACGTTGATCACGAAGTTGTCCTCCCGCGGATACTCCGGCGCCAGGCCGCTGCGCTGGCCGTAGCAGTGCACCTCCGCGATGTCGCCCATGAACCAGCGCAGCAGGTCGATCGGGTGGCAGGCGCCGCCCAGGATCAGGTCCTGCGGCATCTGCACGCGCCACGGCGAGTAGTCGTACACGGGGCGCAGGTCGTGGATGTAATGCGACTCGGCCAGATAGGGCTCGCCGATCTCACCGGCGTCGCACGCGCGCTTCGCTTCCATGAAGTCGAACCGCCCGCGCAGCGACTGGCTTACCAGCAACACGCGCCCGGTGCGTTCCACCGCCGCCACCACCTGCTCCGCCTCCGCCATGGTGTACACCATCGACTTGGTCACCATCACGTGCTTGCCGGCGTCGAGGGCGGCCAGGATCTGCGGCGCGTGCAGCGGCCCGGGCGTGTAGATGCCGATCACGTCCAGTTCCGGGCGCGCCGCCAGCTCGGCATAGTCGGTGGTGGCAAAGGGCACGCCGTAGCGCTCGGCAGCCGCCCGGGCGCGCTCGCCGTCGGTGTCGCACACCGCCGTCACCCGCAGCCGCAGGTGGTTGCCCGCGGCCGTGTTCGCCTGCAACAGCGTACGACCGTGGCCGAGCCCGGCCACCCCTAGCTTCAACTCCTTCACGCGCCTCCCTCCGCCGCGTAGTGTAGGGAAACGGCGCACCTGTTGCAGGCCGGGTCCGGTGCGGCGCGTAGCGCCGGACGAGAGAGGGAACGACATGACGACAAGGAACAGCGCCGCGGCAATCGAGCGGGTGGCGGTGATTGGCGCCGGCCTGATGGGGCACGGGATTGCGCTGGAATTCGCGGTGGCGGGCCGCCGGGTGGCGATCACCGACGCCTCGGCCGCCGCGCTGGAGCAGGGGCTGGCCAACATGCGTCGCGCCGCGGACACCCTGGCCGGCCTCGGTCTGGCCGCGCGCGCCGACTGCGCCTCCGCCATGCTGCGGGTCACCGCGCACGCCTCCCTGGCCCGGGCGGTGGCCGGCGCCGACCTGGTGGTCGAGGCGGTCAGCGAGGACCTGTCCCTGAAGCAGCGAGTGTTCGCCGAACTGGACCGCGCCTGCGGCGCGGAAGTGGTGCTGGCGAGCAACACCTCCACCTTCATGCCGAGCATCCTGGCCGCCGGTTCCCGCCACCCGGAGCGCATCCTGGTGGCCCACTATTTCAACCCCCCGCACCTGCTGCCGGTGGTGGAGATCGTGCCGCATCCCGGCACCGACGTGGACGTGGTGCAGCGGGTGTGCGCCCTGTACCAAAGCCTCGGCAAGCGTCCGGTGGTCCTGCAACGGGAGGTCGCCGGCTTCATCGCCAACCGGCTGCAGCAGGCGCTGCTGCGCGAGGCAGTCGCCCTCGTGGAAGGAGGCGTGGCCGGAGCCGCCGATGTCGATGCCGTGGTTAGCGGCAGCTTCGGCCGCCGTCTGGCGGTGGCAGGGCCGTTCGAGGTCTCCGACCTGGCCGGCCTGGACGTGATCGCAGCCATCGCCCGAGAAGTGTGGCCCGACCTGGCCGCCGGCGGGGTGGCCGACCTGCTCGCCGATCCGGCGGCGGCCGGCGACTACGGCGCCAAGACCGGCCGCGGCTTCGGCGACTGGCCGCCGGAACGGGTGGACGCCGCCAGGCAGCGCATAGCCACCGCCCTGGCCGCCATCGCCGCCTTCCCCGCCACGGCGGAGTAGGCCTCTCGCACCGCCCCCGGCAACCGCGGTTTACAGCCGGTCTTCGGCGCGGTCGGCGGGCTGGAAGCCGAGCACGGCGCGGGTGTGCTCGGTGTCGAGCCAGCGGTGGCGGTTGTCCGAAACGGCGTAGAAGATTCCGAAGCGCATCTCCGGCGGCGCGTTGACGGCCATTTCGGTGGCGACGGCGACGTCGCGCTGGCTGCACCACAGCGCCGACCCGGCGGCGCCGCGCGGCGCGTCGTCGCCGTTCACGCCGCCGATGCGCAGGCACAGGCACGACAGGCCGTGACCGTCGGCGTAGGCGCGGCACAGCCCCTCGCCCCACACCTTGCTGGCCGAGTAGGGCTCGGTGGGGCGCACCGCGTCGCGGTGGGTAACGCGGCGAAAGTCCGCCGGCACGGCGTCGAAGCGCGCCTCGCGGATCGCCTTGTAGGGCTCGTCGAACTGGTAGCCCCAGTCGGTCATGACCGTGCTCGCGTAGACGATGCGGCGAACCCCCCGCCGCCGGCACGCTTCGAGCGCGTGGTAGCCGCCCACCACGTTGCTGTTCAGGATCGCCTCGAACGGCGCCGACGGATCCGGCACCGCACCCATGTGCACCACCACCTCGGCGCCGGCAAACGCCCGCTCCACCGCGGCCAAGTCGGTCAGGTCGGCGCGCGTGAAGCGCTCCGGCGGGCAACCGAGCGCCCGTCCCGCCGCCACCCGGTCGGACGGCTCGTAGCGCCGCCCGCTGCCGGTCACCTCGTAGCGCTCCGGCTGCGCCGCCAGGTGCGCATACACCACGTCCCCAATCAACCCGCTCACCCCGGTCACGTGTACCTTCAGTGCCATCGTTTCGTGCCTCCTCCCGCGTGCAGCCTACCGGCCGTCGCTGCGCGGCAAAAGGGGCGGGCTTCCCGGAATGCCCCATACGCGGCATCCTGTGGCACGGAAACACGTCATGACCATGGAACAATGTCTTGCCAACCTCGGCTCCTCCGCCGAGTTGCTCAGCGACCGCCAGCGCGGCGAGTTGCGGCGCAAGGGATACACGCTGCTGCCCGGGCTGATCGATGCCGACTGGCTGGCCGCGCTACGCGAGCGGTTCGAGGAACTGGTGGCCGCGGAGGGAGCGGTGGCCGGCCTGGAGGTGCACCAGGAGAAAGGCGCGCGCCGCCTGGCCGACCTGGTGAACAAGGGCGACGTGTTCGACCGCGTGTGGTCGCACCCGCTGCTGCTGGCGGCCGTGCACTGCGTGATCGACGCACCCTTTCATCTCGGTTCGCTGAACGCGCGCGACGCGACGCCGGGCAACGGTCTGCAGGCGCTCCACCAGGACGGCAGGCGCGACGCGCCGCCGCCGCGCTACGGCTGCAACTCGGTGTGGATGCTCGATGACTTCACCGCCGAGAACGGCTGCACGCGCATGGTGCCCGGCACCTGCACGTTCGCCCAACCGAGGGAGGTGCTCGACGATCCCAAGGCGCCGCACCCGGACGAGGAGCTGATCACCGGGCCGGCCGGCAGCGTCGCCGTGTTCAACTCCTACACCTGGCACGGCGGCACCTTGAACCGCACGCCGGACGCGCACCGGCGCTGCCTGCACTGCTACTTCAATCCGCGCCACCTGGCGCAGCAGACCGACCAGCGCGCCTACCTGCGCCCGGAGACGGCGGCGCGCCTGAGCCCGGCGCAGCGCTACCTGCTCGACCTGGAGGACGCGTGATGGCGGGCGCCGTCCAGGGCCAGATAGTGCGCCTCAGCGGCCTGCCGGGCATCGCCTGTCCGTGCGGCACCGCCCGGCGCGCGTTCGCCGAGGCCGCCGAGGGGCGCGCCAGCCTGCACCTGGTGGAGGTGAAGCAGGACAGCGAGCGCCACTACCACCGCCGCCTTACCGAGATCTACTACGTGCTGTCGGGCGAGGGACAGATGGAATTCGACGGCGAACTGCGGCCCGTGGCCGCCGGCGATGCGATATTCATACCTCCGGGCGTCGTGCACCGGGCTGTCCCCGGCGCCGCATCGATGACCATACTCAACTTCGTGATGCCGGCCTTCGACCCCGACGACGAGTGGTTGGTGAACTGAAGAGAGCCGGGCAGGTCAGCGGCCGAAGCCGATGCCGCGCTGCGGGGTGCGCGGCTGTTCCCGGCGTTCCGGCCACAGCGGTGCGTAGCTCTCGATGCAGTGCGCGATGTCGGGCAGGCGCATCCGCACCGCGGCCCAGGCCAGGCGCGGATGCAGGCTGGCCGGCTCCAGCAGCCGGGCACCGTCCTCAAGCGCCATCACCTGGTCGCGCACCGCGTCGACCTCTTCGTCCGACAGGCCGCGATAGTCCCAGATGCGCACCACCGCGGCGCCGGTGTCCTCGTCCTGTGAGGTGATCGAGTGCAGGGAGTAGCGGCTGCCGTCGGCGAGGACCATCTCCACGCAGAACGGCGGTACGATGCCGTCGATCCCGGTCAACCAGCGGATCAGCGGGTCTTCGTCCCAGTTGGATGGTGCCGGATTCACGTCTCACCATGATAGCCGATTCGCCGCTGCCGGTCATCCATCCGCCTCCGCCACCCAACCGCCACCATCCGCCACCTCGCCCGCGATTCCCCCCGCGCCGGCTTGACGCCGCTGGGCCAGTCGAGGGATGGTGATCGCCTGTGAGTACCGAGGCAGTCGCCATCGCTGGTGTCGGCGTGGCTCTGCTGGCCGTGCTGGTGCCGGTCGTCGTCCTGCAGAGCCGCCGCCTGGAGCAACGCATGGACTCCGTTGCCGCCGCCCTGGCGAGCGCCCGCACCGAGTTGCGCACCGACGTGGCGGAACTGCGTACCGAGCTGGCGGAGATACGCCGCGACGTGCACGCCTTGGCTGAGCGAGTTGCCCGCATCGAGGGTGCGTTGACCGGCCCTTGGCGTCCATCCAACGGCACGCCGGCGCCAGCATCCAAGACGACCCCGGAGGCCACCGCCGAGTGACCTGCCACTTCCGGTAAGGCGGGTTCTGTCACTTCGCGAGCAGACGCACGTGGTTCTAGCGAGCCGCTGCAACTCGTCCTCGATCCGGTACCGGGCGGCGGCCGGCGACAGCGGAGGTTACGCAACGCTCCGTCCAACTCCGCCGTGGCCCACGTGCAGTGCACGCATGGCGGCCACCGTGTCGGCTTCGCCGGCGCGCTTGTCGTCGCGGTAGCGCCGGACGCGTGCAAAGCGCAGCGCCATGCCGGAGTCGTAGCGGGAACTGCGCTGGATGCCGTCGAAGGCGATCTCCACCACCTGTTCCGGGCGCACGTACACCACGCCGCCCCGGCGCCGCGTCTCCAGCTCCAGGAAGCGTTCGGTCTGCCAGCGCAGCATGTCGTCGGTCATGCCCTTGAAGGTCTTGCCTACCATGGCGAAGCCGCCGCTCTCGGTGTCGCGCGCGGCCAGGTGCAGGTTGCTCAGCCAGCCGCGCCGGCGGCCCGATCCCCACTCGACCGCCACCACCACCAGGTCCAGGGTGTGCGCCGGCTTCACCTTGATCCAGCCGCTGCCGCGCCGGCCTGCCTCGTAGGTGCTGTCCAGCGCCTTGACCATCACCCCCTCGTGGCCGGCCGCGAGCACGTCGCCGGCATGGCGCGCGGCCCGCTCCGGGTCCGACGTGATCACCCGCGGCACGCGCAGTGCGGCCGGGCAAGCGCGGTCCAGCGCCGCCAGCCGTTCGCTCAGCGGCCGGTCGATCAGGTCCTCCCCGTCCAGGTGCAGGCAATCGAAGAAGAACGGCACCAGCAGCCGCCCATCCGGGGGGCCCGCGGTACGGTCTCCCGCGGCATCCGCCGGCGCGCCGCGGCGGCCGAACCGGCTCATGGTGACCTGGAACGGCAGCGGGCGGCCGTCGGGGTGCAGGGCGAGCACCTCGCCGTCCAGGATCACCGCGCGCACCGGCAGGCCGGCCGCCGCGGCCACCAAGTGCGGCAGGTTGGCGGACACCTCGCGCAGGTTGCGGGTGTACACGCGCACCTCGGCGCCGGACCGGTGCACCTGCACGCGGGCGCCGTCGTACTTGGTCTCGACCGACGCGGCTGCGGTGCGCTGCAACGCGGCCGCCACGTCCGGCGCGGTACCGGCGAGCATCGGCAGCAAGGGGCGAAACAGGGTGAGCCGGAAGCCGCGCAGCGCCTCCACGCCGCCGTCGAGCGCCGCCGCGCCGACCGCGGGAAGCGAGCCCGACACCATGAGAGCGCGCCGTACCTCGGCGGCGTCCACTTCGGCGGCCGCGGCCAGCGCGTCCGCCATGATGCCCTCCAGGGCGCCCTGACGCAGCTCGCCGACCAGCAGCCGGCGCAGAAACTGCTGCTCCGCGGCGGTGGCGTGGCACAGCAGCCGCTCCAGGATGGCGGCGCGCCGCGCTCCGGATCCGGGGCCGCCGGTACGCGCCAGTTCGGCGATATCGCCGGCGGCCCGCGGTATGGTCAGGGTGGCCTCTGCCGCCGCCGGCGCCTCGGTGTCTCGCAGCGCCGCGTAGCCGATGCCGATCCGCCCTTCGGGCAGCGCACCCGACAGCCAGGCGATTCCGGTGCGCCGCTCGCCGGCATTGAGCCGGCCCAGGCAGTCGGCCAGCGCCGCTACCTTTGCGGTGCGTGAGCGCGTCGCCGCTACCGCCGCTGACGCCGCCACCAGGTCTGCCAGCAGCACGCCGCCGCTACCCGCCCGCCGCGCTCAATGTCGAGCTGACTGTGTGCACGAACCATGCCGCCGCCGGTATGCGGCGCACCGCCGGCGGCCGGCGGCGTTGGACCGGAGGTGGCATCCACGCGGCCCCGGTTGCGGGCAACCGTTGCGCGTCCGCGCGCCGGTCCGGACGGTCGCAGTCGTGATCGCCGCGGTCCGCGGCGCAACCCCGACAGCCGTCGGCGCGATACCAGCCGCGGCGGCTGCGGCGACCTATCCCGGCCGGCCGCGCTGGTGCTCGCTCACCGATGCCCGGCCGGCTGAATTGTCGTACCTCGCCGCTGTCGGTCGACGCCGCGTCCAGCACGGGCTGCTAACGCACGCCGGCCGGGTCGTTCGGTACGTTGGCGGGGCTGGCCGGCGCGCCGGCCGGGTGCGCGGACACCGGGGCGCCGGGGTGCACGGTGCCGGGCCGGAGTACGCGGCAGGTCACGCCGCCGCGCCACGCCGGCGTCAAGGCGGCGCGCAGGCCGTCGAACGCCTCGTCCATCCGTTCGCACGGCGCCGTCTCGCCGGTCACCTCGAGCTCCACCTCACCGATGCGCAGCACGCCGGCCGCGGCCAGGTCGACGCCGCTGACCAGCAGGTTCGCCCGCCGCGTGGTCCACGGCAGCTCCGGGCGGCCCGCCTGCCGGCACGCCGCCTGCCACGACTCCAGGCTCAGCACCGTCACCTGCCGCCGCCCGGGGCGTCCGCGGAAGTCGTCCGCGACGCCGCCCTCGCGCGTCACCTTGGCCTCGGCCAGCTCCTGCATCGTGCCGCGCGAACGGTGCCGCACGGCGATCGCCAGCAGCCGTGGTTCCTGTTCCGCCATAGCCATGGGCCTACGCTATCATGCTGACCGGCGCGCGGTCACCTGCTACACTCAGTAGCCCGCGCACCAATGCATCGTCTCGAGGTAAACGCCACCATCAACCTGCTCAAGGAGCACGGCCTGCTGCCGCCCGACCACGACGCCCCGCCCGCGGTGAACGACCTCATCGCGCACGTGTACGACGCCTGCGCACGCAACGGGGTGCGCCGGTCCGCCCTGCGCCGCGAGGTCGAGGCGCTGTGCCGCGAGCACCTGCGCCCGGACGGCGGCCCGCCCCTCTCCCTCTGACCCGGCCCGCCGGAACGGAACGCCGGCCCGCCGGAACGGAACGCCGGCCCGCCGGAACGGAACGCCGGCCCGCCGGAACGTCGCCGCGTTGCTGCCGCCGCGAAGGCGCCCGCCCTTGCGGCGCGCGCGGCGGCGCGGCGCGCCCGGCGAGTGGTCAGTCCCGGTCCGGCGGCCGCTGCCCCGGGTCCGCCTCCAGGTTCGGCTCCGGCATGAAACCGGACTGCAGGAAGCCGCCGTCGATCGGGATCGCGGCGCCGTTGATGTAGTCGCCGCCGGGGCCGCACAGGAACGCCACCAGCGCCGCGATCTCCTCGGGATACACCTCGCGCGGGATCGGCATGCGCTTGCGGCGCGACGAGCGCAGCGCCGGATCGCGTGAGTACACCAGCGTGGTCATCGCGGTGGCGGCCACGCCCGGACACACCGTGTTCACGTTGATGCCGTAGCGCGCCCACTCCACGGCGAGCATGCCGGCGAGGCTGTTGAGCGCCGCCTTGGAGGGACTGTAGGCGCCGCGTTCGGGGATCGGCGCCCACGCCCCGACCGACGACACGTACACCATGCGCCCGCCGCTGCCGCGCGCAACCAGGTGGCGGCCCACCGCCTGGCTGAACAGGAACGCCCCGGTCAGGTGACTGTCCAGGGCAGACCGCCACTGCGCGGCGCTCAGTTCCAGGGAGGGCGCCTTGATGTTGTTGCCGGCGCAGTACACCAGCAGGTCGATCCGCTCGCGCGCCGCCGCCGCGCCCTGTACCGCTGCCCGCACCGCCGCGCCGTCGGCCACGTCCACGGCCACCGCGTCATGTCCGGCGCCCGGCAGCGCCGCGGCCACCGCGCGCGCCTGCTCCAGGTCCAGGTCCGCCACCACCACCGCCGCTCCCCGCCCGGCGAGCTCCCGGCACACCGCGCTGCCGATGCCGCCGGCGCCGCCCGGCACGATCGCGGCCCGGCCGGCCAGCTCGCCGCCGTTCACTTCCCGATCCGTTCAGCGTCCGCTGCCGCGCTGCTCACCCGGTACCAAGATGGCGGGCCAGGAACTGCACGGTGAGCGGCCACGACTCGGCCGCGGCCTCCGTGTGGTAGCGCGTCGGGTTGGTAAAGTCCATGTAGCCGTGACCGGCGCCGGCGAAGCTCTCGAAGCGATGTTCCACGCCGTGGCGGGTCAGCTCGGCGTCGATGGCGTCGCGATCCTCCGGAGACGGGTTGCCGTCGCGTCCGCCGAAGAAGCCGAGCACCGGGCAGGCGATCTCGCCGAGGCGGTCGAACGGTGCCGCGCCGTCTCCCCACGCCGCGCGCGTGTTGCCCCCGTAGAACGCCACCGCGCCGCGCAGGCGGTCGCTCGCCGCGGCCAGCAGGTACGCGACCCGCCCGCCCATGCAGAACCCCACCACCGCAACCGGACGCCCCGTGCCGGCGGTGCCGCCGGCGCCCAGGTGGTCGAGCACGGCGTTGCAGTCGGCGATGATCTCGTCGTCGCGCAGCAGCGCCATCCGCTCGAGCGGTTCTTCCGGCGGCGGATCCTGGCGATGATACAGCTCCGGAGCGGCCGCCACGAAGCCGGCGGCCGCCAGCCGCCGAGACATGCCCTGCACGAACTGGTCCACGCCGCCGGCGTGCTGGATCACCAGGACTCCGGGCGTGCCGGGAGCGTCGCGGTCGTCGTCCGGACGCGCAACGAAGGTGCGCATCGCAGCGCCATCGACCGGCAACGTCTGCCAGTCACTGCTGTGGGCAATCATGACAACATCATAGCGTGCAGCGCCGCCGCCGGCCACTCAGCGCACCGGCCGATTCCGCGGCCAATCCCTCCGTCGGGGGCCGGCGCACAAACTGCAAAGAAAATCCTTGCACCAAGTGCGGCCCGCCGATTAACTTGTGATCCGTTTTTAGCCACATGATCGGTATCGGACTCGATTTCGGCACGACCAATACCACGGTCGCCGTGGCCGATGGCGACCAGATCACGTATCTCACGCTCGATCCACTCGCCATCCCGACCACGGTCATGCCCACTGCTCTCTATATCCGCCGCACCATGGACCACACCGTGGGCAGCATCGCCATCGCCAGTTATCTCGGTGACAACGCCGGCCGCGTGGTACGCCTGCGCAAGATCGATATCGGCGCGATCGCCATGACCGTCAACGCCAGCGACGGCGGCAGCGCTCCCGGCCACTCGGAGGGAGACGCCGTCGAGGTCGCCGTGCGCGTGCGCGGCGACGACGACGCGGAACTGCCCGGCCGCCTGTTTCGTGGCCTCAAGAGCTATCTCGGCATCCGCACCCACGAACGCTTCAAGGTGTTCCACCGCCAGTTTCGCACCGTTGCCCTCGTCACCCTGATCCTGTCCGAGATTCGCCGCTCCATCGAATCCTCGGGCCGCACGCTCGACGGCGGCCTGCACATCGGCCGCCCGGTGCGCTTCGTCGGCGACGACGACGCCAACGCCATCGCCATGGCGCGCCTGGAAGAAGCGTGCCGCAACGCCGGTTTCGACGACTTCACCTTCTACCCGGAGCCGGTGGCCGCCAGCCTCAGCTACCTCCATAGCCGGCGCTTGGGCGAGCCGGATGCGGCCCGCTCCTCACCGGCCCGGCGCGGCCTGCTCGCCGCCGCCAACGACTCCCGCCGCCGCGAACCGCGGCTTCTGCTCACCTTCGACTTCGGCGGCGGAACGCTGGACCTGTGCCTGCTGGAGAGCCGCGACGGGATGTTCCGGGTGCTCGGCACGGAGGGCCTGCCGCTCGGCGGCAACCGCATCGACCAGCTCATCATCAAGCGCCTGGTGTTTCCGGAACTGGGCGAGGGCGCGCCGATCAAGAGCGCGCAGCACCTCAGTCACGCGGACACGGTGTTCCCCTTCTACCGGTACGCCGATTACCTGCTCAACTGGCAGATGGCGTACATGATGAACCAGCCCGACCTGATGGACACGTTGTTCGCCGGCATCCGGTCGGGGCCGGACCAGCAGCGCAAGCTGGGGCGGCTGTGGCGGCTGGTGCGCGGCAACTACGCGTACGCCCTGCTGAACGCCACCGAGCGCGCCAAGGCGCGCCTGTCGGAGACGGAGCAGACGGCGATCGCCCTGCCCGAGATAGAGCTGGAGGTGCCGTTCGACCGCGCGCGGCTGGAGCAGATCCTGGAGCCGGTGGTGGAAGAGATCGGCGCCGCGGTCGCCACCCTGCTGAGCAAGACCCGGGTAGCGTCCGACCGGATCGACCGCGTGGTGTGCACCGGCGGATCGTCGCAGCTCCTGCCGGTGCAGGCGCGGCTGGAGGAGCTGTTTCCGGGCCGCATCGAGCGCTTCGACTTCTACCGCAGCATCGCCGGCGGACTCGCCCTGGCGAGCGCGCGCGGCTATCGCCACGACCTGCCCTGACCGTGTCCGGGTGACCGTTACCGCCGTCCGCACCCCGCTGATCCGTTCCGGCTGCGACCTGGCGGCGGTGCTCGCGGCCAGCCTGCCGGCCCCGCTGCCGGACCGCTGCGTACTGGTGGTCGCCTCCAAGGTGGTCAGCATCGCCGAGGGCCGCCTCACCGGGCGCGCCGGCGACCGCGAGGCGCTGCACGACCTGGTGCGGCGGGAGGCGGAGTACTACCTGGAGCCGCACGCCTCGCGCTACGATATCATGCTCACCATCAAGCGCAACTGGATGTTCGTGAACGCCGGCATCGACCAGTCCAACGCCGCCGGCCACCTGGCGCCGTGGCCGCGCGACCCGCAGCGCAGCGCCAACGAACTGTGGCGCCGGCTGCGCGAACATGCCGCCGGCGGGCGCCGACTCGGCGTGATTCTCGCCGACTCGGGCGGCATTCCCCTGAACTGGGGCGTGGTGGGCCGCGGCATCGCCCACTGCGGCTTCGTCGCGCTGCGCGACTACACCGGCACCCCCGACCTGCACGGCCGCAAGATGAGGATGGAAAAGACCAACCTCGTGCAGTCGATCGCCGCCGCCGCGGTGCTGGAGATGGGCGAGGGCGCCGAGCGCACCCCGGTCGCCGTGGTGGAGCACGTAGGCCGCCTGCAATTCCAGGACCGCGAGCCCACCGCCGCCGAACTGGCGGCCCTGCGCATCAGCCTCGAAGACGACGCCTACGCCCCCATCCTCCGCTCCGCCCCCTGGCAACGCGGCGCCGGCGGCTCCTAGCGCAGCACAACCCCCGCTCAACGACCGCCGTCGTCGGACTCCTTGGCCTCCGGGGGATCGCCCGCCGGGAGGCGTTGGCGGAGGTTGGAGGAGAGGGATTCGCCGGCAGCCAATTGCACGTCGGTGGGCGGGATGCGGCGCTGCAGCTCTTCACCGAGCAGGGTGAAGTTCTCGAACTCGCGCGACACGGTCATCAGGCGGTCGTCCTTCTCCACGTATACGTAGAGCAGTTCCATGCCGTTCGCGGCGCGCGCCGTGCCGGCGAAGGTGACCTCGTCCCACGGGTGGCGATGGGTTTCCTCGCCGAACTCGCAGATGGTCACGCCGCCGTCGTCCGCGGCGACGAAGCTGCGCAGGTGCTTTACCAGGAAGCGCACGATGCGGTAGGCGAGGTAGCCGGTCACAAGCAGGGCAGCCAGGCCCACGATCACCTGCACCAGGATGGTCACCAGCACCGCGCCGGCCACCAGGGCCGCCAGCACGGCCACCGGTATCAGCGCGCGCGGGTTGGAACGCAGCGTCATGTGCGCCTTCACGATGCCTGATCCACGCCCGGCACGATAAGCGCCCGGCGGCCGCGCGTCAATCCGGCAGCTCCGCAACTCCCGGTAACTCAAGGGAGGGGCATTCGTTGACTGCACCGGACGATGCCCATACTTTAGGGCCGACCCGTTCCTGCCCGCCACGTCTACCGGCACTACAACGAGCGGGGCGAACCATCACTGCGAGGCACCAATGAAGCGAATGTGCGCACTCGCGGGAGTAGTGGCCCTGCTCCTGCTTCCGGCGATTCCGGCCCTGGCGCAGGCCGACGCGGCTGCGGCGGGCCGCGACCTGATGTGGGTAACCTGGCTCGGCTCCATCGCGGCGCTGGTGTTTGCGCTGCTCCTGGCCCTGTCGGTGCTGCGCAAGCATCCCGGCTCGGACATCATGCAGGAGCTCAGCCGTGCGGTGCTGGAAGGCGCCACCGCCTACCTCAAGCAGCAGTACAAGGTGGTCGGCCTGTTCTTCATCCTGCTGTTCGCGGTGCTCGCCGTCATCTCCTACGGGCTCAAGCTGCTGTCGCCGTTCGTGCCGTTCGCGTTCATCACCGGCGGCTTCTTCTCGGCGCTCGCCGGCTTTATCGGCATGTCGATCGCTACCCGCGCCAACGCGCGCACCGCCCAGGGCGCCAGCGAGTCGCTCAACGCCGGACTGCGGGTGGCGTTCTCGTCCGGCACGGTAATGGGCATGACCGTGGTGGGGCTCGGGCTGCTCGACATCTCCATCTGGTGGTTCCTGCTGCGCTTCGCCTTCGATGTCCCGGTGGTCGAGATCCCGCCGATCATGATCACCTTCGGCATGGGCGCCTCGCTGCAGGCGCTGTTCGCGCGGCTCGGCGGCGGCATCTTCACCAAGGCCGCGGACGTCGGCGCCGACCTGGTCGGCAAGGTGGAGGCCAACATTCCCGAGGATGACGCCCGCAACCCCGCCACCATCGCGGACAACGTGGGCGACAACGTGGGCGACGTGGCCGGCATGGGCGCCGACCTGTACGAGTCCTACGTCGGCTCGATCATCGCCACCATGGCGCTCGGCGCCATCGCCTCGCTCAGCCTGCCGGAAGTGTCCGCCCTGCAGATGATCCAGGTGCCGGTATCGGTGGCTACCATCGGCGTGCTGTGCTCGATCCTCGGCACCGCGGTGGTGCGCACCAGGGGCGAGGCCTCCCAGCACGTGCTGCTGAAGGCGCTGCGCAACGGCACTTGGCTGTCCACGGCGCTGATCGCGGTGCTGTCGCTGGTGCTCGTGCTGCTCACCGCCGGACCGAGCTTCATCGGCATCTGGGGGGCGATGATCGTCGGCCTGGTGGCCGGCAACGTGATCGGCTGGTTCACCGAGTACTACACCTCCGACAACTACAAGCCGACCCAGGAGCTGGCGGCCGAGGCGCAGACCGGCCCGGCGACCCTGATCATCCAGGGCCACGCGCTCGGCATGCTGTCCACCCTGGTGCCGGTGGTGACCGTGGTGGCGGCAACCCTGCTGGCGTTCTTCCTGTCCGGGGGCGGACAGTTCCCGGGCATCGGCCTGTACGGCATCGGTCTGGCCGCGGTCGGCATGCTCAGCACCCTCGGCATCACCCTGGCCACCGACGCGTACGGCCCGGTGGCGGACAACGCCGGCGGCATCGCCGAGATGGCGGAGATGGAGCCGCACGTGCGCGAGCGCACCGACGCCCTGGACTCGCTCGGCAACACCACCGCCGCCACCGGCAAGGGCTTCGCCATCGGCTCGGCCGCGCTCACCGCCCTGGCCCTGCTGGCCGAGTACCGCAACAAGATCGTCGAGGCGCTCGACACCGTCACCGTGGGCGCTGCCTTCGAGCAGTTCTACGCCAACATCATCACCATCACCCGCGACGCCGCCGGGCACGTGCAGGATGCCCAGATGAGCATCAACCTGATGGATCCCAAGATCCTCATGGGGCTGTTCATCGGCGCCGTGCTGCCGTTCGTGTTCGCGTCGCTGTCGATGAAGGCGGTGGGACGCGCCGCCGGCGACATGGTCAAGGAGGTGCGGCGCCAGTTCCAGGCCAACCCCGGCATCCTGGAAGGTAAGGTGCGCCCCGACTACGCATCCTGCGTGGGCATCTCGACCAAGGGCGCGCAGCGCGAAATGGTCGTCCCTTCGATCCTGGCGGTGGTCGCCCCGATCCTGGTCGGCGTGCTGTTCGGCCCGTTCACGGTAATCGCGCTGCTCGCCGGCGCACTCGCCACCGGTTTCGTGCTGGCCATCATGATGGCCAACGCGGGCGGCGCCTGGGACAACGCCAAGAAGTTCGTGGAGGCGGGCAACTACGGCGGCAAGGGCTCGGAAGCGCACAAGGCGGGCGTCATCGGCGACACCGTCGGCGACCCCTACAAGGACACCTCCGGACCGTCGATCAACATCCTGCTGAAGCTGATGTCGATGGTGTCGATCGTGTTCGTGACCAGCTTCCTGGCGCTCAACAACCTGCTGGTTTCGCTGTTCGTGTAGCGGCCGGCTGCGCCGCCACCGCCAGCAGGTAGCCTTCGCCGCGCACCGCGGTGATGGTGGGGCCGGCGCCGTCCCCGGCGGCGCCAGCGCCACAGGCGATCCGGGTCTTGCGGCGCAGCGCGGCCACGTGCACGTCGATCGCGCGGCTGCGCCGGGCCGGCAGCCGGCCCCACAGCCGGTAGAACAGCGCCTCGCGGCTGGTCACGCGGCCGGCATTGTACAGCAGCATTTCCAGCAGCCGCGCCTCCGCCACCGACAGGGCCACCGCGCCGCCGGCGCCGTGCAGGGTGGTGCCGCGCAGCCGTATGCCGCCGCCGGCAGCGTGCGCGACCCCCGGCGAGGCGACCGTCTCCCTGCGTTCCAGCCACAGTTGCACGCGCAGTTGCAGCTCGCTGAGGGACCACGGCTCGCGCAGATAGTCGACGCAGCCGCGCAGGAACGCCGGCGCCAGTCCCTGCTCGTTGCCGTAGGCGAGCACCGGCAACGCCAGCCGGCCGCCTCCGCCGAGCAGGGTGTTGACCGCGGCGGCGGGAACGATGAACAGCGCGGCGTCGCGGCTCGCGTCGAATTCGCGGCTCACCAGGATCTCGAAGCCGCGGCCGGAGCGGCGCGGCGCGGCGTGCAGCCGCCGCAGGCGCACCTCCAGCGCCGGATCGTGGCCGACCACGAACAACACGCGCGGCAGGCCGGACGAACCGCTCATCGGCGTGCCGCTCGGCTGTCGCCGGGTTGCGAGCTGTAAACCTGCCGTCCGCCGTCTACGGCGCGGCGGCGCCGGGAGTGCTCTTGTCCTCGATCTGGCGCATCTTGGACTTCAGGTCCTCGAGCATCCGGTCGGCGCCCCCGCCGGACTCCAGTTCCCGGAACTGCTTTTCGAGTTGCGCGTCGCCGGCATCGAGCTGAACCAGCTCGTCGGTGGCCTCGGCGTGCGCTTCCGCCTCCTCCACCTTGGCGGCCATACGGTCGAAGGCGTCGAACGCCGAGGTGTTGCCGGTGGCGCTGATGGTGGCCTGGATGCGCTGCTGCGCCTCCGCCCGCTTGGCGCGCGCGATCAGCAGGTTCTTCTTGCGGCTGGCCTCTTCGATCTTCTGCTGCAGTTGCCGCAGCGAGTCCTTGAGCTGCTCCACCGAGGCGTGCTGGGCGTCGTACTGCTCCTGGTAGCTGGACACGTATTCGGCATGTTCCTGCTTGCGCACCAGCGCCTGCTTGGCCAGGTCATCCTTGCCGGCGCGTACCGCGTCCATGGCGCGCTGCTCCCAGATGTCGGCGTTGCGCCGCTGCTCCAGGAGCTGCCGCTGCAGCCGCTTCTCGTCGGCGATCGCGGATGCCACGCTCTTCTTGGACTCGATGAGCTGCTCGTTCATCTCCACGATCAACTGGTTGAGCATCTTCTCCGGATTCTCGGCCTTGGTGATCATGTCGTTGATGTTGGAGCGCACCACGCGCCGGAAACGGTCAAACAGTCCCATCAGGTAACCTCCACTCTGTCACGGTACCCGGCCAGCTTCCGGTAGTGCTGAGCCAGCTCGAGCCCGATCGCATCCAGGGTGGCCTGGAACTCTTCAAGGTCAAGGGTGGCTCCCACCAGCGTGTTGAGCAGGATCACGTCGTCGCCCTCCAGTGCGTAGGCGCCGTGGATCATGTCCGACTGATTGAGGCGCAGGAGCTGCTCGAAGAACTCCTCGCGCTGCTGAGCGGGAATTCCCATGACCTTGACGCGGATGATCACGACCGGATCGGCGAGGATGACCAGGACGTTCTCCAGGCCCTTCTCGTCGTCATTGATCAGCCACGTGCCATCGTCGACCGTCTCGTAGGTGAGGGAAAGCGAGAGCATGTAGCCCTCGATCTTTGCCGAATCTATCATCTGGGTTAATCCATCCTCAGTATAATGCCGGCGGCCTGGACCGGTCACCCGCCGCGGGGTGTCGCAGGCGGCGCCCGCCTGGCGGCGGCGCCGTCGAACACGATATCGCGCTCCTCGATCAGCAACTCAGCGCCCCCGCTCCGGCCCGTGCGGGCGCCGGCCGGTGCGCCGCCGGCCCGCCGTCCGGCGAGCAGGCGCGCCCGCTCCAGCACGTTGTGCAGCTCGCGCACGTTGCCGGGCCAGTTGTGGGCGGCCAGCCGCCTGAGCGCCGGGTCGCTCAGTGCGATGCCGGGTTCGCCGCCGGCGCCGAGCAGCGCGTAGGAGAGCAGGGGAATGTCGTCGCGCCGCTCCCGCAGCGGCGGCACGCGGATTATCAGCACCGCCAGCCGGTACCACAGGTCGAGCCGCATGCCGCCGTCCGCCAAGTGCGCCTCCGGGTCGCGGTTGGTGGCGCTCACCACGCGCACGTTGACGGTCGCCGGATGCGCCCCGCCGACGCGCGTCACCTCGTGACTCTCCAGCGCGCGCAGCAGCTTGACCTGCGTGTCGAGCGCCATCTCCGCCACCTCGTCGAGGAACAGGGTGCCGCCGTCGGCGCGCTCGAAGCAGCCGGCCCGCGCCACCGCGCCGGTAAACGCACCCGGCTCCGATCCGAACAGCTCGCTCTCCACGAGCGTGTCGGGAATGGCGCCGCAGTTGATCGCCACGAACGGCGCCGGCGACCGGTGCGAGAGCCGATGAATGCCGCGCGACACCAGTTCCTTGCCGGTGCCGCTTTCGCCCATCACCATCACCGCGGCATCCGAGTCGGCGAACGCCTCCATCAGCTCGCGCACCTGCACCAGCGGCGCCGACTCCCCGACCAGGCCATCCGGCGGCGCCCGGCGCTCGCGGGCGTGGCGGGCGGCACTGTTGATCAGCGCGTTGTGCAGCTTGGCGAGCAGCGTGCGCAGTTCGTAGGGCTTGAGCAGGTAGTCGCTGGCGCCGGCGCGGATCGCATCCACCGCCACCGCCACCTCGGTGGTGCCGGTCAGAATCACCACCGGCGGTCCGAGCGGCTGGCCGGTGATGTAGCGCAGCAGGTCCATGCCGTTGCCGTCCGGAAGGGCGAGGTCGAGGAGCACGACGTCCACCTCGCCGGCCGTCGCCAGCCGCCGGCCGGCCGCCAGCGTGGTGGCGGACAGCAGGTGGTACTCATCCGGCAGCACCAGTTCCAGCGTACTGTGGGCGCGCGGGTCGTCGTCGATCAGCAGAAGTCTAATCACTGACGGACACGGTATTTATTGACTACGTGTCGGACAACAAGCGGTGCGCGCTTGCTTCCTGTACGGTGCAATACTTCCTGTATCGGCCCTGAATTTCCCCGGCGATTCCCGAGTTGCGTGTCAGGGTGCCGAGGCAGCGGGCGGTACGTGCCGCCCAGGCAGGCCAGTTGGGCCGGCAGCGCCGCCGCCGCTGCCGGTTCGGGGCGCTACTGCGCGCCCAGCGACGCCAGGAGCTGGCGGGCGGCGGTCAGCGCGGCGACCGCGGCGGTGTCGACGCGCAGTATGCCGCCGGGCAGGCCCGCCGCGTGAAAGCCGTGCTCCCGAAACAGCGCCTCTTCGGCCGGCGAGAAGCCGCCCTCCGGCCCCACGGCGCAACGGATCGCCAACGGCGGCGCGGCCCGCCCCGCCGGCCGCCCCCCGGCCCCCGCCGGCCCGGCCCCGCCTGCTACGCACAACAAAGCGCCCACCATCCCGTACGACATGTACTATTACGTCGTGTGAATGAAAAAAAAAAAAGAGG